>JBGTEH010000203.1:0-6044 GCA_041747915.1 Ilumatobacteraceae bacterium | reverse complement strand
TGCATCTGGTCCACACAGCGTGGCTAGTCATCGCCATCTTGTAGGTGGAAGGTAGTCGGCCGATGGTTTTGCCGAACGGTCCAGATCGGCCGCAGGAGCCAGGGCGACACCTCGGCTCCACTGTTGGTCACCCACGAATAGTCACCTTCGTGGACTCGACGTCGAAACCGCGCTGGCGAGAGAAACCAGCACCTCGTCCATGTCCGCCACCGGAAACAGGATCCTCGCAACGTTCCAAGACCCGAGATCCGGGGTTCGTCGTTGGAATGGCCCGACCGTTGCCGCGCCTGCAGCGCCGGTGTTCGGCAGGGTAACCACTGGCGCGCTCGGACGCGACGGACACGCACCTCGTCGCCATGGGCACGCGATCCGTCGGCCGAGCACGATCGTCTCGAGGGGACCCCCAGCACGATTGGGATGGCCATCCGTCAGGATTGCTTCGAAGTCTTCGGCCATCGCTCTCCTCTGTTGGCGACATCGAGAGTAGCGAAGCTGTCGAGCCGGCGCCGCCCGACGAACACAACCCGAGACT
The DNA here is from genome assembly GCA_041747915.1 of Ilumatobacteraceae bacterium. Taxonomy (GTDB): domain Bacteria; phylum Actinomycetota; class Acidimicrobiia; order Acidimicrobiales; family Ilumatobacteraceae; genus Sva-07. Next base: position 5,512 of record JBGTEH010000203.1, on the reverse strand, counting down.
GCTGAACAGCGCTCCTCGGTCGCAAAACGTTGCCCGGATGATCGCTCGGTCCATCGCTTTCCGACAAGGGTCGCGTCGAGCATTCGGTCCCAGCGATGTCGAGTCACCAACTGCATGTCGTGGGACAAGAAGTTGGGAGGAGTTGGGCTGGCAAACGAACAGTCAGCAGCCCGCGCTCGACGAGCGCGGGGCTGCGAATCGCCCGTCAGGTCACAACGTGATCGTCACTTCAAGGAGACGACGACCGGATCGTGGTCCGACGAGCCGTGTGCCGTCAGATCGATCGGGTCGTTGCTGTACAGGTAGCCGACGGGTGCGGGCGAGTTGATCTGCCACACCTCGGCGTCGGACGCCTGGTTGGCGAGCTTGGGTGAGGCGAACACGTAGTCGAGGCGGCCGTAGCGTCCGTCGAACTTGTACGTGAACGCGTCGTCTCCGTCGCGTTGGACGAGGTCGACGTAGCCGGCATCGACCAGGATCTCGACCGGTGCCTCTTCCTCGTAGCTGTTGAAGTCGCCGACGAACAGGACCTTGCCGGCCCAGTTGTTGCTCGTCTTGGAATTCGCCCACTCGACGAGGCGGCGAGCCGCGTACTGCCGGGTGAGGTCACAGTTGCCGGTGTCGTCGGTCTCGACGTCGTCGCCGAGTTCGAAGCCCGGACCGGCCGTGTCGGCGCACGACGACCCCTTCGACTTGAAGTGGTTGACGACGACGGTGGCCAGGTTGCCCCGAATCTGGAACTTCTGAGCGATCGGCCAGCGGTTGTTCTCGGCGTCACCCGTCAGTTGCGAGTCGATGTCGAACGTCGACGCCGAACCGATCGGGCGGGCCCGATCGGGCTGGTAGACGAGGCCGGTGGCGATCGCGTCGCTCCCGAGCCCGCCGCCTCCGAGGCCTTCCTCGATGAGGATCGACTCGGGCGGCTGGACGTAATTCCACTTGGCGAAGCCGGCGGCCTCGTTGAGAGCGTCGACCAGGGTCACGATCGACGGCACGGTCGCCGGGTCGTCGTCGTAGAAGTCCTCGTAGTCGTTCTCGATCTCGATGAGACCCACGACCGAACCGTCGAGGCGGTTGATCGCGTCGACGAGCTTCGCGGTCTGGACGTCGAAGTCATCCTGGTTCGTGGCACCACGGAGCACGGCGCTGTCGCCGAACGTGTTGAAGTAGTTCAACACGTTGAACGTGGCAACGTCGTTACCTCCACTCAGGCTGGGCGCATCGGGACGGGGGAAGGTGTCGTCGGTCTCGGGGAAGAAGATGAGATCACCCGGATCACCAACGGCGTTGTCGAGCGGCTCCACCTTGAAGTCGCCGAAGCTGTAGGCGAGCGCGCCGACGAGCCGCGATGCGGGCATCGTGTCGCCGGCCGACAGGTCCTCGTCGAAGAGTTCCCACGGGAACGGGTTGAACTGGCCGAAGGCTTCGTCGCGATCGTTCACGAACAGCTCCTTCGCAGCGTTCTCCGCGGTGAGGGCAGCGGCTTCAGGCGTGCCGGGTGCGAACACCGACGTGGGAACCGGCAGCGGGCCGTCGAGGGCCAGGCCGAGCTCACCGAACCGGTAGGCGGTGAACAACCCGGTGACCTGGAGGTCCTGGGCGTTGGTGACGACCATGCCCTCGAAGGCCTCGCGTGCGTCGTCGTCGAGCGGCAGGACGAGCGGTGTGGGTTCGATGGTCACGAGTGGCACGTCACAGATGTCGATGACGGGGAACGACAGCTGGGTCTGACCGAAGCGTTCCTCGACCACATCGGTGAGCGTCACCGTCTGGCCCTCCACCGGGAGTTCGCGGCGGTCGAAGACGAAGACGCCCTCGGATGTCGCGGGATCGGCGTCCTGGTCACCATGCTCTTCCTGGACCCAGAACCCATCGAGGTCAGAGTCAGCAAGCGTGACCACGCCACGCACCGTGACCTCGGTGCTGACCAGCGGGCTGGTGTCACCGACGCCCTGGACCTCGCTGATGAGGTCGAGTTCCGACGCTGGGAATTCACACGTCGTGGGCTCCGGCGGCGGGGGTGGCGGCTCGGTATCGCCGGGAGCGACACCCAGGTCGCTCACGTCGTTCGAGCCGAACGACGCGAACTGCGCCGACGCGTCGAACGCATCGGTGGGTTCGGTGTCGCGCGTGAAATCCGTGCGCCGCAGCGTCACGTCCTGCCCGTAGGTGGTGCGCACGCCGGCCTGACCGAAGCTGTCGACGACGGTGTCGGCAGCGTCGACGAGGGTGAAGGCGTCGTCGCCGTTGAAGTTGATCGCTCCCGAGGTGGCGTCGACCGGGCCACCGGTCGTGAATCCTTCGTCATCGTTGAAGGCGGGGTTCGCGACCACGAACACGGCGCCATCGGCGATCTCCTGATCGGGGAAATCGTAGGTCGAGGTGGGGCCGTCGGTCAGCGGGCGGCCGTTCGAGTAGAGGCGGAACTGGAGACCGGCGAGCGGCACGGACGCGCCGGTGCCGTTGTAGATCTCGATCGCTTTGTTGAAGCTCGATCCTTCGACGTATTCGCTGATCACGAGTCCGTCGGTGGTCGGATCGGCTGCCGCGGCGGGGGCCGTCGTGGCGATCACTGTGGCAGCGACGAGGGTCGCGGTAAGAGCGAGATGTCTCATTTCTTCCCGCCTGCGCTGACGACCGAAGCGGTGAGCCTGGGACACGCGGTGCCGGTGTCTAGCTCTCCACTCGTGATCACAGAGGTGCGAATCGTTTCAGGTCTGATCGGCATCATGTGCTCAGAGTAGGAGCCCAACCTTGCGGAGAGACCACGGTCGGACGGCGCCCATCCAAACAGCAGGTGAACCCACCCACCGGCCCGGCCCGGTACGCGGTCGGCGACCATGTGCCGTCCCTGTCCGAAACCGTCGGGCATCGCGTTCAGAAACTTCGACGAGGCACACCTGCGAGCGACGCAACCCCGCGACCTCCACCGCCGGTGGCAGCCGGGTGTCAGGCTCGGTCCGTCGAGTTCGCGCAGAGTTCTTGACATCAGCGCTCCTGGTTCACCACTCAGTAACGCAACGATGCGCATCATAGGGCTGGGATCTCGGACCGCCCCGACAACTTGGAGGAACCATGAAACGCGCAATCATCCGCAGCACAGCCGCGCTCGCACTCGCCGCGACCACTCTCGTCACCGGGCTCGCGACATCGCCTGCATCGGCAGGACCGAACGCCAACCAGCCCGAACCCGTCCGGTTCGCGACGTTCAACGCCTCGCTCAACCGATTCAACGCCGGTGACCTCGTCGTCGAGTTGGCCGCGCCCGACAGCGCACAACCCGCCACCATCGCCGAGATCATCCAGACCGTGCGACCCGAGGTGCTCCTCATCAACGAGTTCGACTTCGACCCTGACGCGCTCGACCTCTTCCGGGACAACTACCTCGAGGTCTCCCAGAACGGCGCAAAGCCGATCACGTACGACTATTCGTTCATCGCACCGTCGAACACCGGCATCGCCTCCGGGTTCGATCTCGACAACACCGGCGGTGTCGGCGGGCCCGGTGACGCGTTCGGGTTCGGGTTCTTCCCCGGCCAGTTCGGCATGGCCGTACTGTCGATGCACCCGATCGCGTACGACGAGATCCGCACGTTCCAGAACTTCCTGTGGGCCGACATGCCCGGCGCTCTGCTCCCCGATGATCCGGCAACACCCGAACCCGCCGATTGGTACAGCCCTGCCGAACTCGAAACATTCCGCCTCTCTTCGAAGAGCCACTGGGACGTCCCGATTGTGATTGGCAACACGACCGTCCATTTCCTCGTCAGCCACCCGACACCACCGGTCTTCGACGGCCCGGAAGATCGCAACGGCACACGCAACCACGACGAGATTCGGTTCTGGGCCGACTATGTGGGCCCCGGCCGTCGAACCAGCAGCTACATCTACGACGACGACGGAGTCAACGGCGGTCTCGAGCCCGGATCGAAGTTCGTCATCGCCGGCGACCTCAACTCTGACCCGCTCGACGGCGACAGCATCGCCGGCTCCGCCCAACTTTTGCTCGACCACCCGCTCGTCAATACGAAGGCGGCGCCGTCCAGCGAGGGCGCCGTGCAACAGGCAGCGCTGCAAGGCGGCGCCAACGACACGCATCTCAGCGACCCGCAGTACGACACGGCTGACTTCGCAGATCGTGCCCCTGGCAACCTGCGCGCCGACTACGTGTTGCCGTCAAAGCAGCTCCGCATCGTCGACGCAGGCGTCTTCTGGCCGAACACGAGCGACGCCGCCTTCGCGTTGGTCGGCACGTTCCCGTTCCCGTCGAGCGACCACCGCCTCGTCTGGGTCGACGTCACCAGCGGAGCTCTCGGCCGCCGCTGACGCTCAGCTCTGGGGCAATCCGCCGTTCCCGAACAACCCGACGCCCGGAGGCCAAATCGCGAACCCCGAGAACCCGGGGGCAGATGGCCTGCGACCTCGGGATGCTTCGACGTGATTGATCGTGATCGCAGACACCACACTCGCTGCGGCGGACTGGAAGGCGAAAGGGAACCGGATCGATCCGTTTTCGTTTGGGAGTTCCACTTGGATGCCCGCGGCGATCGTGAACCTTGCCAAGACGCAGCGAGCGATCGTCGACAACCCGCCCGGTCATCGCGCACACCAACGAACATTCACCCAGGCGGCATCCGGCGAAGTGTGGTGGCGACAACGACCAGCGAGTGTCACGTAACGACGTCGGAGGGAGCCGGTTGGCCCTCGCCACAAAGTGCCGTTGTGGTCACCGATATCGCGTTGGTCGGGCCATGGCCGGCGTCCGATTGAGGAACCGCGGTCGGACGGATCTCTATCGGTCGTCACCCCGAGTACGCAGACGTGGGAACGTCTCACATGGCGATCGGCAACCGGACGTCTCTGAGTTCGCTCGGGACAGTCTGAGCGCCTCGAAGGTTGGCGTGTCAACGGTCAGTAGAGCCGCTTCGCCTCGTCGTCGATGAGATCTCCTGCATCTCCCCAACCGTGACAGGCAGAGCCCCGTGCTTGACCATTGTCTCGGCGAGGAGCATGTCGTCGCCTCCAGCTGCGGCCGCTACCTGTTCGGTCGACCAGAGCTTCGACCTGATGACGCACTTGGCGCAGTGGAAGTAGGCGGTTGTGACGTCCATGACGAGCGCCAGTCCAGGCATTCGACCGTCGATCTACATGGACTCGCAATGCGATGTCCCGAACGATCCTGGCCCGACCACGAACAAGAAATGTGTTCGCCGGTCCCTTCGATACCGATGGCACGGCAGGGGCACCCGGGGCTTGGCCGGGTGCCCCTGCCCCCTCGAGTCGAGGGTTGTGTCAGTCCGTGAACGCTTCGTCGAGAGAGCCGAGCGAGACCAGCAGCGTCTCGCCGTAGTTCTCGTCGACGCCGTCGTTATCGGTCGACAACCAGACGTCGCCATCGGCGGTCAACCCGAGGCCTTCGACCTTGTCCGGCACCGAGATGCTGGCATCGTCGAGATCGGCCAGAATGTCGCGCAGCAACGTCTTGTCGACGACGTCGAGGGTGTTCCCGTAG
>JBGTEH010000202.1:0-2553 GCA_041747915.1 Ilumatobacteraceae bacterium | reverse complement strand
CGGCTTCGAACGAGGTGAACAGCTCGGTGTACGTCGCCGCCAAGCTGTTCTCGAGTTCCCACGCCGCGGTGGCGAACTCGACGACATCACTGGTTGCGAACTCGTCCTTGAGGGCGTCGTATGCGGCCTCGTTGTAGGTGTTCGCGGAGATCCCGGTGATGGCTGCGAATTGATCGGCGTAGGCCTCGTGGTTGCCACCGAATGCCTGGGCGACTTCGAGCGCGGCGCCCGTGAGCCCGGCCTCGACGGCCTCGCGATACAACAACCTCGCAGCCAACTCCAGCTGGAGAGCCTGGTCGAGCTTGGCGACATCGTCGGGCGTCGGCGAGTAGGGCGCAGCCGACGCGGCCAAGCTCGACCAGGCCCTGCAGCTGGAGTTGGCCGCCAAGTTGCTGTATCGCGACGCCGTCGAGGCCGGGCTCACGGGCGCCGCGCTCGAAGTCGCGCAAGCGTTTGGCGGCAACCACGAGGCGTACGCCGATCAGTTCGCGGCCATCACCGGAATCTCGGCGAACACCTACAACGAGGCCGCATACGACGCCCTCAAGGACGAGTTCGCAACAAGTGATGTCGTCGAGTTCGCCACCGCAGCGTGGGAACTCGAGAACAACTTGGCGGCGACGTACACCGAGCTGTTCACCTCGTTCGAAGCCGAGCAATCGCAAACCGTCGTGGCGTCGATCGTCGTCGTCAACGGCCGGATGGCTACCGTGCTCGCCGACCTCGCTGGGGTGTCGGACGATCTCAACCTGCTGTTCGATCCGCCGTCGGAGATCATCACACTCTCGGAGCCGCAGACGTCATGACCTCACTCGACTCCCCCGCCGCCGCCCGGGTCACCCGGCGACACGCGTTCAAGATCGGTGGACTCACGGTGTCGTTGGCCGCACTCGTTGCGGCGTGCGGCGACGATCTCAACGGCGACACCGCTCCCGGCCGAGTCGGCTATGCGCCGCCCGTCACCGATCCGCCCGAACTCACCGTCGATGATGCGGTGCTGTTGCGCACGGCGTCGTCGCTCGAGAACACCGCTGTTGCGCTGTACGGCTCGCTCCTCGGTCTCGGTGGCCTCGACGATTCGACGCAGACTCTGGTCGAGAACCTCATCGACAGCCACCAGGCCGTCGCCGACAAGATGGCGGCACTGACCGACGCCGGGGGCGGCATTCCCTGGGAGTGCACGAACCCGTGGTTGGACGATCGTTTGATCGCTCCGATCACTGAGGCGATTGTCGAGAGCGACGATCCGAGCCGAGACATTCTCAATCTCGCCGTGGCGTTGGAGAACCTCGCCGCGTCGACCCATCAAGTGTTCGCCGTCGAGTTGATGGCGCCCGACGCGAAGTTGGAAGCGCTGCGCGCCGCCACGCTCGAGTCTCGTCAATCGGCGGCGATCGTGGTTCTGACGCGCGGCGCCGACGGCTACATCAGCCCGGCACTGTTCGGTGAAGGCATCCCGACCGATCCCGACGGAATTCCGTACAACTACGCGGTGACCGACCGGTTCGGCTCGGTCGGCCAGGCTGAACTGATCATCGGAAAGGCCGACGAGAACGGCTCCCGTCAATCGTTCACGCTTCAGACGCCCGCCGAGAACTCGTACATCTACAACGAGCTCGAACCGAGCTGCTGACGGCCGCCGCCCGACCGCGATCGGCGGTCTGGTCGCCGGTGGTCGTACACTCTCGTGCGCAATGGTGAGGTGGCCGGGTGACCGCGGCGGTGCGTGCTGCTCCGTCGAGGAAAGTCGGGACTCCGAAGGGCAGGGTGCTGGCGAGAGCCAGGTGGGGGCGACCTCACGAACCAGTGCAACAGAGAGAGACCGCCGATGGGTCGGGCAACCGATCACAGGTGAGGGTGAAACGGTGCGGTAAGAGCGCACCAGCGTGTCGGGTGACCGCCACGGCTCGGCAAACTCCGCCCGGAGCAAGGTCAAGCAGAGGGGACGAGCGGCCCGCTCATCGGTGATCGCAGCGATGTGGTCATCGATACCCCTCGGGTAGGCCGCACAGATGGATGGTCACCGGTCGGAAACGATCACAGAATCCCGCTTACAGACCGACTCACCGTCGCACAGGCGATCTACCAGGGGAAACGCCCCGGTCTCATTCGCCGGATGCACTGCCGGTGCACATTTCGTGATGGTGCCGGTAGAGCCAGCCATCCCGGGGCGTTCCGGACTCACGGCAGCAGGAACTCCGGGACGTTCTCGCGTCCGGGTGATGCGGAATCCCGCCGCGCGTGCGGATTGTCCGCGATACTCGACGAATGCGGACGGGTGGATGGTGGAGGGTTGGTGCGTCGCTCGCGCTCCCGCTGCTCGCCTCATGCGTCGCTCCGGCAACCGAGGACACGAGCGTGCTCGAGCCGTTGCACGGTCCGATCACCTCTGACATGCTCGTCGCACCCGAGACGCAGAGCAACAGTGACGCCATCGCCGCGCTCGAAGACCTGGAAGGCGTCTGGACATCGCAGGGGATCATCGACGGCCAGACGCTGGTGCTCGTCAGCGAGGGTGACAGTGTGCGCGTCCGGCTCGCGGGCATCACGACG
>JBGTEH010000201.1:0-1768 GCA_041747915.1 Ilumatobacteraceae bacterium | reverse complement strand
GGAATGAGCGCCACGACTTCGGGCGGGAGCGGAGCCGCTCCGGTGATGACGACGATGTGTTGGTCCACGCTGTTCCTCCGCCGGCATTATCCGGATCAGGTTCGTGGGTCGGCGACGGCGGTCGCCCTCTCAGCCCGTCGTACCAACGAGCTCCCCTTGGGTTGTGCGTCCACGCTACCCCGCGAATGTCTGCAGGCAGAGCGCAGCGGCCGAGATGCCCAGCATCGCGATGATTGCGAGGTCGAACGAACGTCCCGAGACCGAGTTGCGGAGCCGAGTTCCGATCGGGATCGAGACGAGGACTGGAACGCAGGCAACCAGCGTCGCGGTGACTCGACCCGACAGCTCGCCGGCGGCGATCAGCACGACGAGTTGGGCCAGGCCGGTGATGAAGAACAATGAGGTGACCGACACGATGTGGGCGCCGCGAGGCAGCCGATAGCTGTGGATCCACGATCCGACGATCGGCCCCGAGATGCCGATCGCTCCCTGGAACACTCCGGCCGCCGCCCCGACGGCGGGTGCCAATTGCTTCGATCTGGTGGGGCTGATGCGTAGATCGGGGTGGGCGAAGAACAGAACGATGTAGGCGACGATGGCGATGATCACGGCCACGACGAGTGGCGTCTCGGCGATGTTGACGAACAGCAACGTGCCGATCACCGCGCCGATGACGCCGACGACAGCAAGGATCGGCAGGTCGCGCGTCTCTCGGAAGCTGTGACGTTCCTGCGCGGTGAGGGTGGCGTTGGCGAGGACGTTCGGGAACGCGATGACGACCACCGCCGTCTCGACGTCGACGAACAGCGACGCGATCGGGATGGCGATCAGTGGCAGCCCCATCCCCGTGACCGCTTTGGCGATCGATCCGATGACGACGGCAACGAGAACGATCAGGAGTTCGCCGCCGGTCACCGGCGTTCGACCGTCACGGGGCCGACCCGGTGGCGACCGGCCGTTCGGGATCGGCTGACCAGGCCGACCACGACCCGACGAACACGCGGGGCCGACCAAGACCGACGTGCTCCATCGCCAGTGCGCTGTGGCACGCGGTCACACCCGAACCGCAATACACGATCGCAGTGGCGTCGCTCGAAGCGATCGAGAAGCGCTCGGTCAGTTCCGGAACCGTTCGGAACCTCCTGTCGGCGTCGAGGTTGTGTGCGTAGGCGAGGTTCACGGCGCCCGGTACATGGCCCGCGACAGCATCGATCGGCTCGGTCTCGCCGGCGTATCTCGCCTCGTCGCGGCAGTCGATCACGACGCCGCCGCTGAGGATGTGCTGCGCGACTTCGTCGGCGTCGGCCACCGCGTCGGGCGGCCAGGGGCGAACGGCGCAGTCGATCGGCTCGGCGTGTACCGGGCCGCTCTCCGATGGGCCGCCCCACGCGTCGAGGCCACCGTCGAGGAGGGCCGCCGGCTGGTCGAGCGTGCGCAGCATCCACACCAGGCGACCGGCGAAGCCACCACCCGCTCGTCGGTCGTAGGCGACGACGCGCGTTGCCGTATCGATGCCGAGGGCTCCCAGTGCGCGAGCGAAGTCCTGCGGCGGCGGCAACGGGTGGCGTCCGCCCTCTGGGGTGGGTGGCGACGCCAACACGTCGTCGAGCGACACGAATCGGGCGGCGGGGATGTGCGTGTGCAGATACTGCTCGTGGGGTTCGCTGCCCGACATCGACGATCCGACCTCGCAGATCACCACGTCGGCGCCATTGTCGTCGAGCCAGTCGACCGTCACGATCGGGGGCATGGCAGCGCTGGCGGGAGG
>JBGTEH010000200.1:0-3397 GCA_041747915.1 Ilumatobacteraceae bacterium | reverse complement strand
CGTGTCCTACGCGCGCCGCGTTGCGCAAGCTCGTCTCGATCTGGTTGCATCGGAGGCCGCCCGGCGCGCCGACGAGACCGACGCCGAGCCCACCGACGAACTCCGCACGGTGCTGGCGCAACACCTCACCGGCGGGCCGGCTCGGCCGCCACGGCCGACTGACGATCTCAGCGACCACCCCTTGGCCGTGGAACTCGACGAGATCTGCGCGCGCAGTGGGCTCGGTCGGCTCAAGTCTCTGGACGACGCCGAACTGGCAGCGCTGACCACTGCAATCGCCGACTTCGAGGGGCGGATGTCGGTGGATCGCCGGGCCCGGTTCGATCGACTCGACGAACTCAGTGCCGAACTCGTGAGGCGTTACCGCGACGGCGGCGCCGACGTCGACGCCCTCCTCGCCGAGACCTGAACCCCGCTCCCTCGACCAGACTCTCACGAATTCCGTCACGGCGGGATGAGAACGGGCATGGTTAGGGTTTGACCTCTCGTGCAGCGCGCCGCAATCATCTCCCTCCACACCTCCCCGCTGCTCCAGCCGGGTTCCGGCGACAGCGGGGGCATGAACGTGTACGTGCGCGAGTTGGTGTCGGCGCTCGCGCAGGCAGGGGTCGAGTGCACCACGTTCACCCGCGCCGACCGCGACGGCCTGCCGAGGGAGGTGCTCGTCGAGCCCGGTCACCGTGTGGTGCATATCGAGGCCGGGCCGCACCATCTCCCGAAGGAGGCGTTGCCCGAGGTGACCGACGAGTTCGGACGCGGGATGCTCGACTGGTTCGCTCGGAACGAACGACCCGACGTGATCCACGGCAACTACTGGCTCAGCGGCGTGGTCGGCCACACCCTGAAGCACGAACTCGACGTGCCGTTCGTGTCGACGTTTCACACCTTGGCGCGCGTCAAGGCTGCCGGTGGCGACCCCGAGTCGATGCAACGTGATCTCGCCGAGGCCCAGATCGTGCGCTGCGCCGACGCCATCTGCGTGAGTTGTGTCGAGGAGGAAGATCAGTTCCGACTCCACTATGGAGACCCCGAAGCACGCGTCGAGATCATTGCGCCTGGCGTCGAGCATGCGTTCTTCGCGCCCGGTGACCGCGCCGGGGCGCGGCGGGCCCTCGGGTTCGCCATCGACCGTCCGCTCTTGCTGTTCGTCGGTCGCATCCAGCCGCTCAAGGGTCCCGACGTTGCGATCCGGGCGCTCCACGAACTGTGCGATCCACGCGCCGAACTCGTGATCGTCGGTGGGGCGAGCGGTCCGGAAGGCGACACCGAGACCCGACGTGCTCATGCGCTCGTCGACGAGTTGGGCCTGCACGATCGTGTCCGATTCGTCGAGCCCCAACCGCACCACATCCTGTCGACCTACTACCGCGCTGCTGACGTGGTCCTCGCGCCGAGCCGCAGCGAGAGCTTTGGGCTCGTCGCGCTCGAAGCGGCAGCGTGCGGCATCCCTGTCGTGGCCAGCGCGGTCGGCGGCCTGCTCAGCCTGGTCGACGACGGCAGCACCGGCCGCCTCATCGATGGTCGCGACCCCGTCGATTACGCACGTGCGGTCGCCGAGATCCTCGCCGACGACGCGCTGCGATCGTCGATGAGCATCGCGGCGGTCGACCGGGCGCGTCGATACACCTGGAGCTTCGCGGCCGCGCGACTTCGGCGACTCTACGTCGATCTGACGGTGCGCGAACTGGTGAGCTGCCAGTGACCGACGCATACGATTCGAACGAACTCACGGCGCTCGAACGGTGCATTGACGACTGGCTCGACACGCTCGCGTCGGAGAACGATCGGATCGTCGCGATCGATCGCGATTCAGACACCCTCCGTTGGTACGTGCGCATGCGCGGCGACGACAAGGAGTTCACGACGGTCTGGCTCACGCTCGGGCAACGCACCCTGCGCTACGAGACGTACGTGATGCCGGCCCCCGAGGAGAACGACGCCGAGTTGTACGAGCACTTGCTACGCCGCAACGACCGTCTCGTGGGCGCGCACTTCTCGATCGGCATCGAAGACGCGGTCTTCCTGCGTGGCGAGATGCCGGTGGGTCAGGTCACCCACGCCGAGATCGATCGCGCGTTGGGAACGCTCTACGCCGAGGTCGAACAGTGCTTTCAGTCGTTGCTGCGCATCGGGTTCCGTCGCCGCTTTGTGCGGTGACCGTTGCGTTCTGCGCGCTTTCCGTCCTTGGTTGGCCGATGCCCACTCGCTCGTGTCCGGGTGGGCGTGCTCGGGGGAGTCGGTCTTCCTCACGCTCACTCGGACGGTCACTAACGTGACCGCGATGACCCTCGACCCTTCAGCGCCGCACTACGAACTGACCGTGGTCGGCGGCGGCAACATGGGCGCCGCGTTGATCGGCGGATTGCTCGACGCCGGCGCCGTTGGCCCGACAGACCTCGCGGTCGTCGAGGTGATGGAGACCCGGCGAGTCGAACTGGCGGCGTTGTTCCCGACGATCACGGTGTTGCCGAGCATGCCGGCGACCCGAGCAGTGTTGCTGGCGGTGAAGCCTGCTGACGTCACCGCCGCAGCCGCGACCGCCGCGGCGGCCGGGGCCACTCGCATCTTGTCGATTGCCGCAGGGGTCCGTTTGGCGACCATCGAGGCAGCGGTCGGCCCTGACGTCGCCGTGATTCGGGCGATGCCGAACACTCCGGCGCTGGTGCGCCTCGGCGCCGCGGCCGTCGCGGCTGGGAGCGCAGCGCGAGACAGTGACCTTGCCTGGGCCGAGTCGATCCTGTCGGCGGTCGGCACGGTGGAACGCATGGACGAGTCAGATCTCGACGTGTTCACCGGCGTCGCCGGCTCGGGTCCCGCGTATCTGTTCCTGGTCGCGGAATCGCTGATCGACGCCGCCGTTGCCGAGGGCATGGCAAGGCCGGTCGCCGAACGTGTCGTGCGTCAGCTCCTGCTCGGTTCGGCAACGCTGCTCGATCGGGAGGGCGATCCTGTGCTCTTGCGCCGACAGGTCACCTCGCCAGGGGGTACCACCGAGGCAGGGGTGGGAGTGCTCGAGGCACACCACGTGCGCGCTGCGTTCGGTGCCGCGGTACGCGCCGCGACCGAGCGCAGTCGCGAGCTCGGCTGAATTTCACGACTGTTCTTTCGGTGTGCCTCTTTTCACATCGACCTCGCGTCGCCTATGGTGAGGGCGTGGAGACGCGTCCGCCGGAAACGGCGGACAGCGCCGACAGGGCTGGTGCCATCGGGGGGTTGGCACCGGCCCTTGTCGCGTCTGGGGACCGATAGGTTCGGAGGTCATGGGTCGCCGCTACGAGACGGTCTCGTTCCTCTCCGACTACGGCACCACCGACGAGTTCGTCGGCGTCGTGCACTCGGTGATCCGCGACCTCGCACCTCACGCCCGTGTGATCGACCTCACGCACGGGGTTGCGCC
>JBGTEH010000199.1:0-4186 GCA_041747915.1 Ilumatobacteraceae bacterium | reverse complement strand
GTGAAAGTGTGACGTCACGCTTGGGCCTGATTGAGACTTGGTGGTGCGTTGCGGCGGTTGTCGTAGCGTTCGGGACGCCGGTCGACGGGCTCTTACTAGGGCCTGTCGCTTTCGGGTTGACCTCAGTACGAATTGTCCGTCGGCTGGTGTTCTGATCGAGGTGTGGCTCGAAAGAGGCGCGAGCTCAACGAACACGAATCAGGAGTGCCCACCTCGGTTTCCCATCACCGAGACAAGGAGCATTCCCAATGACCATCACTATTGGCATCGACCCGCACAAGGCGTCGCACACCGCGGTCGCCATCGACAACGCCGAGCATGTGCTCGACGAGATCCGTGTCCGAGCCTGCAGCGAGCAGACCGCTCAGCTGCGGTGCTGGGCGGCGCCGTTTCCGGAACGGGTGTGGGCCATCGAGTCCGCACGTGGGCTCGGCTACCTGCTCGCTCAACAACTCGTCGCTGCGGGTGAGACCGTGGTGGACGTGCCAGCGGTGCTGTCCACGCGAACCCGGCTGTTGGGATCGGATCGGGCGCAGAAGAACGATCCGAACGACGCTCGCTCTGTTGCGATCACTGCGCTTCGCAACAACGGATTGGGACGTGTGAGCGTCGACGACCACGCCCGGGTGTTGAAGCTGTTGGTCAAACGCGATCGCGATCTCGGCCGTCTCCGCAACAAGGCCGCCTGCCGTCTCCACGTGTTGCTGATGGAACTGCACCCCGGTGGCATGGCCAAGGAAATGACCGTGACCAGGGCAAACGATCTCCTCGACCGAGCCGTGATCGTCGACGCGATGACCGAGCATCGAGTCGCGGTCGGTAGCGAGTTCGTTGCGGACATCGACCGCTACGACCAGCAGATGACGGCATCACGCAAACGGTTACGGACCGCAGTCGCTGCGTCGGCCACATTCAAGGCGCCGACGAGTGATCCGCGACCTCGCCACGTTCATCGACGGACGCCGAGCCGGAACGCTCTCCCAAGACCGCAACGGTCGGCTGCGGTACACGTACGACGCGGACTTCACGGGCCTGTTCGATGCGATCATCGCCGGCCGTTCCGGAATCGTGATCACCGATGACGAACCCGACGCGACATGGCGACGACTCGCGACACCCGACGGTCTCGTCCATCTCGACCTGCCCGAACTGCTTGCCGAACTCGACATACTCGGCGACCCGCCCGCCCCGACCGAGGAGTGGCCGTTCCTGTTGTCTGCCGGTGAGCGCCGCTCGTTCACCGCCAACACCATCTTTCGCGACCCGGCATGGCGTAAACGCGCCGGCCAGGACGCGGTGCGGATGGCGACCGATGATGCCGCGCGCCTCGGTGTGGCGGACGGTGACCGTGTTCGCATCGTGACCGAGCGCGGGGAGTCGACGATCGGCGTCGTGATCGACAACGGGATGCACCCCGGTCATCTCGCGCTGCCCAACGGCACGGGCACCGACCGCCTCGACGACGGTGCACGGGTGATCGACGGCGTCGCTCCGAACGAACTCACCGGTTCGTCTCGGCGCGACCGGTTCGCCGGGACCCCCTGGCACAAGACCGTCCCGGCGCGTATCGAACTCATCAGCGCGCCGTGAACAAAGCCACGAATGCATCGAACCAGGTCCGGGCCTGATGGTCGCGTGATACGGACCGCACCGATGGTCTCGTTGGTGTACTCGTAGTGATCACTACAATCAAGGTTTGATCGATGGTCGGTCGGGGAAGAGGGTGCGCGAGATCCTGGCGTGGCAGGATCCGCACAGCACGCGACCGAGGGAGCGATTCGATGACGATCTTCGACGATCTGCGAGAGAGCCACGAGATTCAGCGCTCGCTGGCGCGCACGATGACCCACGCGCGAGCGTCGGCCGAGAATCGCCGCGCGGCGTTCCTGGCGCACGCCCGCGAACTCGACGCGCACGCAACCGCTGAGGAGCGCCATCTGTATGTCCCGCTACTGATGGACGATGCCGGGCTGTACGTGAGCCGCCACGCCCTGGCCGATCACCACAAGGCCGAGAAGCTGGTCGATCAACTTCGCGGCGTCGACGCCGCCACCGACGAGTTCGAGGATCTTGCCAAGGAACTCTCCGCCGAAGTTCGCGACCACCTCGACGAGGAGGAGCACGGCACATTCCAGCTCGCCGGCAAGTTGCTGTCGAAGACCCGTCAGCGCGACCTCGCCGCGGGCTACAGAGCCGAGTACGCGAAACGAGGCGGCGGCAACATCGCGACCTGACGCCGCCTTCGATTCGGACGTTGTGTGCGTTCGGGAGCTCTGGGCGCTCCCGAGCGCACACGACGTCAGCGCAACCAACGGGCCGGGCAACTCCGCCACACCCGTTCGTCACGATGCTGGGATGACCACGAACTGGACCACCTTCCAGATCGACGCCGTGTTGCGGCGTCTCGCCCATCGCCAGCTCGGCCTCGTCACCGTGGCGCAGGCCGAGCAGGCGGGTCTCGGCAGATGGGTACTGGAGCGGCGACGTGAGGCGGGCGCACTGGCGCCGATGTTCGCCGATGTGATGCGCCTGACCTCCGTACCGACCACGCCGCAACATCGGTACCTCGGTGCGGCACTGGCGATTCCGGGCGACGTGGTCTCGGCGACGTCGGCGGCAGTCGTTCACGGGATGCCTGTTCGACCGCCCCATTGAACCCGTCGTGTCGATCGCGGCATCGCGATCGGCGCGCACGGCAGGCCTCGTGACGATCCGACAGCGCATCGAGCTTCCGAGTCAGCCATGGTTCACTGCGCGAGTCGCCACGCCCGCGGCCTCGCTGCTCCTGCTGCCCCACTTCGCCGACCCGGCCACCGTGGAGCGCTGCCTCGATCACTGTCTCGCCCATCGTCTCACCTCGGTCCCGAGAATCCAGGAGTTGATCGACCAGGTCGCGCCGCGGGCCGTGATCGGTCGTCGACTGCTCGTCGAACTGCTCGACCAGCGATCGTCGGGGATGGGCCATCGCAGCCGCCTCGAGCAGCGGGTCGCAGGTTGGCTTGCCGGCGCGGGCCTGAGCGGATGGGAGCGCAATCACCGAGTGGTGGTGGGACCGGACACGACGGTCGAGGTCGACTTCGCATGGCCGAACGAGCGGGTGGCGCTCGAGGTCAGCCCGTTCTTCACGCACGGCTCGCGCGCCACACAGGAACGCGACGCCGAACGTCGACGCCAGCTCATGCTCGAAGGCTGGCGGATCGTCGAAGCCACCGATCCCGACCTTGCGAATGCTCGCGCCTTCACGGGCTCGATCCGGACGTTGCGCGCCGTTCTCGCCGACGCCGCGTCGACGTCGCGAGCGCTGGGGAGCTCTGGGGGTTCCCCAACGCCCACGACGTCTGGTGGACACGGCGACGAACTCGTCGCGTAACGTGGGGTGATGGTCGAAACTGCGCAGGCCAGCATCGAGGTCTTCTGCCGAGCGACGTTGAACTTCGCCGCCCGCGGGGCCGAGCTGATGGGTGACGCTGTCGACATCGACATCCTCGACGGACGCACCGCCGATTTGCCGGGCTGGCACGAGTGCGGCTTCGAGTTGTTGTCGCACGAGTCGGCCGTGACGAGCTGGGACGACAGCGAGGTCGCCGCCGTTCACCATCGCGAGATGGAAGAGTTGGCCAAGCGATTGACCGGGTGCGACGTAGCGCTCGTGTCGGGGCACATCAAGCGCGGTCCCGAACACGCCAAGCGCCACGAGGATCTCGCGCCGATCTCATTCGTGCACTCCGACTTCGCCATCGGCTACGACACCTTGGTGCGGCAGGGCTACGTGCGAGGGGACCGCGACGGCGGAACGCAGGCGATGGAGCGCAACGGTGTGAATGCGGACGACGTGGGCAGCGCTTCGAGGCTCGTGATCCTGCAGTTCTGGCGCAACCTCGGCCCGGCGAAGATGGACTTCCCCCTCGCATTCTGCGATGCGCGCACGGTGCAACCGGCCGACGCGCGAGCGATCCCGGTGTCGGACTACGCCGGCTCGGGCATCGACTTCGAAGCGCTGGCGGTGCTCGGCCCCGTCGAATCAACGGACTACCAGTGGTACGCGTTCCCCGAACTCCGACCCGACGAGGTGGTCGCGTTCCGCACGTACGACACCGATCTCGTCGAACGGCGCGAAACCTGGTTCACCCCGCACTCCGCGTTCCGCGACCCCGACGTCGAGATCGGTCGCCCGGCCCGGTCGAGC
>JBGTEH010000198.1:0-8459 GCA_041747915.1 Ilumatobacteraceae bacterium | reverse complement strand
GAGGATCGCGCCGTCGAACTCGACGCCATCGCCGGCAAGCAGGCCCAGGTCGGCTGGGGCAGTCAGATCCGCAGCTACGTGCTGCAGCCGTATCAGATGGTCAAGGATCTGCGCACCGAGATCGAGACGAGCGACGTGACCAGCGTGCTCGACGGCGACATCGACGCCTTCGTCGAAGGCTTCCTCCGCATGCGCCGCGCCCAAGCCGACTGACCGTGACGCCAGGGGTCAGACCCCCGGCGCAACAGTTCCCGCGATGTGGTGATGCCTGAGGCGGAGTGACCAGCGGTACCCTTGGCGAGCCCTTCGGGGAGGACCACCATGATCAGACTCGAGAACGTCACCAAGAGCTATTCGTCGGAGATCGTCGCCGTGCGCGACGCCAGCTTCGACGTCGCCAAGGGCGAGTTCGTGTTCCTCGTCGGCCCGTCCGGGTCCGGCAAGAGCACCCTGCTGCGAATGCTCAACCGCCAGGACCGCCCCGAGCGCGGTGCGGTGTGGGTTGCCGGCCGCAACATCGTCGACATGCCCGCCGGGCGCGTGCCACACCTGAGGCGCAACATCGGCAACATCTTCCAGGACTACAAGCTGCTGTTGGAGAAGAGCGTCTTCGAGAACGTCGCATTCGCCCAAGAGGTGATCGGTCGCCCGACGCACGTGATCAAGCAACAGGTACCCGCAGTGCTTGATCTCGTCGGCCTCGCCGGCAAGGAAGACCGACTCCCGCACCAGCTGTCGGGTGGCGAACAGCAGCGAGTGTCGGTGGCCCGAGCGTTCGTCAACCGCCCGCTCATCCTGCTCGCCGACGAGCCGACCGGCAACCTCGACCCCGCCACGGGCGAAGGCATCATGCGCCTGCTCGACCGGATCAACAAGACCGGCACCACCGTCGTGATGGCCACTCACGATCAACGCATCGTGAACACCATGCGCAAACGTGTGATCCAGCTCGACCGAGGCGTCATCGTGCGCGACCAGGCCCGCGGCGTCTACGAGTGAGCTGAACCGAACCGATGCTGTCCCGACTTCGATACATCCTGCGCGAAACGCTCGACAGTTTCCGCCGCAATGCCACCTTGACCGTGGCATCGATCATCACCGCAGCGATCTCGCTGCTCGGCGTCGGCCTGACCCTGCTGAGCCAGCACGCCTTCGACAACCTCCTCGCCCGCTGGGAAGGAGGCGTCGAGATGATCGTCTTCATGAACCCGACGGCCACCGTCGACCAGCTCGCGCTCGTCGACACAGCGCTCGCCGGTCAGGACCAGTTCATCCAGGAATTCGTCTACTGCGACGAGATCTGCTCGCTGGAGGAAGCCGACCGCATCTTCGCTGGCGAGCCGGGCGTGCGCGAGTTGCTCACCGAGGAGACGATTCTCACACAGTTCAAGGCGATCCCGACCGAGGACACCGACGTCGAGTTGTTGCGAACGGTGTCCGACGCGTTCGCGGAGCTCCCGGGGGTGTACGACGTGAGCTTCGCCGAGGATCAGATCAGCCTGATCACCCAATTGCAGAGCTTCTTCGGGTTCCGATTGCTGTTGTTGTCGATCTTCCTGCTGCTCGCCGCCATTCTGTTGATCTGGAACACCATTCGCACGGCGATCTTCGCACGAAGACGCGAGATCGAAGTGATGAAACTTGTCGGCGCGACCGACTGGTTCATCCGCGTCCCGTTCATGCTCGAAGGTCTGCTCCACGGCATCATCGGAGCGGGGTTGGCGAGCCTGGGGCTCTGGGCGTGGAACAGCCAGTGGACCACCGGTGTGCAGAACTTCCCCGACAACAGCGGATTCTCCGCGCTCGTCGTGGTCGACGGGTACGACCAGACGGTGATGTTGATCATGCTCGCGATCGGCGCGCTGGCCGGCGCCATCGGTTCCGGAATCGCTGCCTCGAAGTTCCTCGACATCTAGACCTCCCTCAGACAACGTTCGCCCCGTTGGAACAGGACTGGGCCTTCGTCAGGGACGGCCACTGACATTTCGAGCGTGAAAGTGCCGTGAATGTAGGCATGCAAGACTCACTTTCATGTGGTTTGCGGTGCTTGGCGCGATCGAGGCGGGTGCGCACACACCGCTCCAGCTCAGCTCGCGGCGTCAGCGTGCCCTACTCGGGATGCTGATCTGTCATCGCGGCCATGTGGTATCCGTCGACCGGCTCGTCGAGGCGATCTGGGAGGACGACAGCGAACCGCAGCGGGGTAAAGCCGCCTTGCAGACCGTTGTTTCGCGGCTGCGAACCGCGATCAGCGCCGCTGGTGGCGATCCACGGGGGATCGCCAGCGACGAAGTGGGCTACCGACTTGTCGCCGACGCGACACAGGTCGATGCAACGGTGTTCGAGGGGCTGATCGGCGAAGGCGCAGCGTATCTCTCCGGCGGGGCGTCGGATCTCGCCGCCGATGCCCTCGAACGT
Source organism: Ilumatobacteraceae bacterium (assembly GCA_041747915.1). GTDB lineage: Bacteria > Actinomycetota > Acidimicrobiia > Acidimicrobiales > Ilumatobacteraceae > Sva-07. Next base: position 6,041 of record JBGTEH010000198.1, on the reverse strand, counting down.
GCCGTGGACTTGTTCCGTGGCGCGCCGTATGAGGAGTTTGCGCACTGTTCGTGGGCCCGCGCAGAAGCGACCCGTTTGAGCGAGCGCTACGCAGACGCCATGGAGCTCCTCGCGACAGCACTCCTCGATTGCGGCGCCCACCGCGAGGTCGTTCCACGACTGGAGGTGGCGATTTGTTCGTACCCGTACCGGGAGGGGTTGCAGTCAGCGCTGATGACGGCGCTCTACCGGTGCGGCCGTCACACTGACGCGCTTCGTTCGTACCGCACGTTCCGGAACGTGTTGGTGGAGGATCTCGGCCTCGAGCCGTCACGCGAACTTCGCGAGCACGAAGGACGCGTCCTTCGCCATGACCCGGCGCTCGATGCGCCGATGAGTGGGCGACCGCTGCGCGGTTACCGGCTCCACGAGCAAATTCGGTCGAGCCACCTCGGTGCAGTTTGGCGGGCGACCCAACCCGGAGTCGGGCGTGAGGTCTCGGTGACCGTCGTCGATCCGCTCCTGGCCTGGTCGGCTTCGTTGCTGACCGACTTCGATTCGATGGCGCATGCCCTCGGTCGACTCGATCACCCCAACGTCGCTGGCGTGTTGGACGTGTGGCATGACGCAAGTGGGACGTACGTCGTGACGCGGCTCGCTCGTGGGACACCTCTCGCGGCGCTCCGCGCTGCGGGCGCGATGACTGCTCCAGGCGCTGAAACTGTGATGCGACAGGTCCGCGGGGCGCTCGATCATGCCCATGGCTGCGGGGTCGGCCACGGCAGCCTGAACGAGTCGGACATCGTGATCGACGCCGACGGCAACGCTCACGTGACGGGCTGGGGCGTCACTCCCACCGACGAGGTTCTGGCCGCGGACGACGAGGCAATGGCGTTGCTCTCCGCCCGACTCGGCGTGGACCGACCGCTCCCGAGCGGATCTCGCCCGAATCCGTACCGAGGGTTGGCGGCGTTCCACGAAACAGAAGCGCGGTGGTTCTTCGGGCGCGAACGTGTGGTGGAGGAACTCATCGAGACTGTTACCGAGAGGCCGTTCGTCACGATCATCGGCGCATCCGGCAGTGGAAAGTCGAGCCTCATGGGAGCAGGACTCGCCGCTGCCGTTCGCGCCGGCAACGTGGTGCAGTTCGAGGGCTGGGAGATCGTGTCGCTCTCGCCCACGGCCCGGCCGGAGGAGGCGCTCGCATCAGCGATCGAGCGCTGCGAGACCGGCGAATCGCCGCCCGAACGGGGCCTCATCATTCTGTTCGACCAGCTCGAGGAGCTGTTCACGATGGCGGACCCCTGGGAACGTGAGACGCTGATCACAGAACTCGTAGCCGTGTTTCGAAACAGTGCGGTGCCGGCACGAATCGTGGCCACACTGCGCGCAGACCACTTGGAAGCGCCGCTGTCGCATGTCGCTCTCGGCCCACTCATCGGGCCATCGCTCTTCCCGATCGGGCCATTGACCACGAGCGAGCTGCAACGCGCGATTTCGCTGCCTGCTGCGGCGGTGGGAGCGTCGGTCGACGACGAGTTGATCGGTGAACTCATTGCCGAGATCGGAACTCGGCCGAACGCGCTTCCGCTGATGCAGTTCACCCTCACGGAGCTGTTCGACCTTCATGGCGGCGATGACCTCACGCTCGATCAGTTCCGTGAGCTCGGTGGCCTGGAAGGTGCGATTGCGAGGCGAGCGGAAACGGTGTTCGGGGCCCTCGACGATCACGAGCGAGCGGGTGCACGCACCATGTTCGCCAAGCTGGCATCGATCGGAGAAGACGGTTCGTGGGTCCGTCGCCGGGTGCCGGTACGCGACGCATTGACCGGCCACGACGATGCCACCGAGGTGCTCGATGCGTTCGTTTCAGCCCGGCTGCTCGCGGTGGAGGTCGACTCGATCTCGCGGGAGCCGTTCGTGTCGATGACCCACGAGGCGCTTGCTCGCGAGTGGCCCCGCCTGGCGGGATGGATGGAGGCCGATCGTGAGGCAATAGCGGACTTGCGCGACCTCCGAGGTTCCATCGGGCCGTGGCTCGCATCGGGGCGTGACCCGGATCGGCTCCTGCGGGGTGCCTCGCTCGCCCGGGCGACCAGCGCCGCATCAGCTCGGCCCGACTTGCTCTCGACCGATGAAGGCGAGTTCCTCGCTGCCAGCACGCAACTCGCCACGTCGGCGAACCGCCGGGCGCGTCGAGTCACCGCCGCGGTCGCGATCCTTGCGACCGTTGCACTCATCGGCGCCGGGCTGGCGTTCTTCCAGCGCCAAGACGCAAGGGCGAGCGCCCAATCAGAACGTCAGGCTCGGTCGCAAGCCGACCTCGGCCGACTGGCACTCCAGGCACAAGTGCTGGCGAACGGGCCGACCGACCTCGCCTTGCTGCTGGCCGTGGAATCATGGCGTCGCCAGCCCGCACCGTCGAGCGAAGCAGCACTGCTCGCAGCGATCACTGCGCGTCCGCTTGTCGACAGGTACATCGCGGCCGACAGTCCCGATCAACTGCCCGTCGATTCGCTGGATCTGACGTTGACAGGTCAGCTCATCGTCCGCCGGGGCTCGCTCATCGAGGTCCGAGACGCCACCACACTCGAGGCTGTCAGCGTGTCGTTCGACATCGGCGCGAACAACACGCTGGCAGTCCGAAACGACGGCAGCGAGATCGCGACGGCCAACGAGGACGGGCGAATCCAGCGATGGGACCTTGCGACTGGGCTGCCCATCCCCGGTGAGCTGGCCGTTGCCCCTGGCGCAGGTCCACCTCTCATCGCCTACTCCAACGACGGTCGGATCATTGCGGCCGATCCTGACGACGGACTCATCGTGATCGGCCCGAACAATGGTTCGTCACGCCACGTACCGGTCGGTGAACCGATCTCCGTGATCGTCGCCGACCCGCTCAGCACGAACATCATCGCGGCGTCGGCGCTCGCCACCTATCTCGTCTCGATCGACGATGGTGCGGTCGAGGCCCTCACCGGGCTGAGCGGGGCCCGACAGATGTCGTTCTCACGCGGCGGTGAACGGCTCTTCGTCGTCACCAGCGAGAGCCGGGCTCAGGCGGGGTCGCTGTACGAGATCGACGCCGCCACGCTGCGAGCAGGTACTCGACCGGCGAACAGTTTCGAGACGTTGCGGGACGCATATGTCCCACTGCGCTACCCATCAGGCGTTCTGGAGTTGGATGACTCGCGAGTGGTGGTCACCGGCGAACTCGGGCGTGCCGTGGTGCTCGACCCAACATGGCGGTCGTCGACGGTCGTCGATCTCGGGACGGGGACAGTCGTCGCCCGCGATGACGGAAGCCTGGTCGGTGCCGCAGATCGCTCGTTGACGCTGATCGATGTCGACAGTCGAGGCGTCCTCGGCCGACCCCTCGGCGACGATCTCTCCGCAGCGTCGTCGATCAGCGCCGATGGCGCGCTGGTTGCGGTGCAAACGCCCGATGGAGCCGAAGTCACCGATCTGGTTTCGGGTACAACCGACCTGGTGAGCGGCTCGACAACCCGTTTCGCCACCCCGTTGCTGTCACCCGACGGCGCCACAGTCGCACTGCGGTCGGCATGGGAGGTCGAGTTCGTCGACGTGGAAGGCAACCGAGTGCTCGGTGATCCGATCTCGGTCATCGGTGCTGGGCCATCATTTTCTCCGGACGGATCGCTTGTCGCTGTTTCCAGCTTCCTCGGCATCGTGGTCCGGCAATTGCCATCGCTCGACGTCGTCGCGGCCGTGCCGCCACGCGAACCGGGTGATCTCGTCACCGACCTCGCCTGGAGTCCCGACGGGTCGCAGCTGGCGCTGACCGGCCAGCGCGGACAGAGCCGAATCGTCGAGGCGAACACGGGGACTGACATCACGAGCACGATCACACTCGAAGTGGGAAGCCAGCTGCGCTGGTCGTCAGACGGTTTGCGAATCGCGGTGATCGTGCCCGGTGGGTCATCGCGAATCATCGACGCTCGAACCGGCGGCACGATCCGCGAGCTGCCATCGGTCAGCGGGCCGATCGAGCTCGCGGGCTGGACCCGCGCCGACCAACGACTCGTGATCGTCCGGGCCGCCGAGCCCGACGATGCAGTCGTCGAGTTCATCGACACCGCGACGGGTGAACGCGTTGGTCCACCCAGCCGAATCGTCGAACTCAGCTCGTTCACCCGGGGACGAGGACGCATCGCCGGCGAGGATCTGTTCCTGTTCCCGGTGGGTGCACCCGCAGTCTCGATCACCACTGACCCTGCGGAGTGGGCTCGCATTGCGTGCGAGGTCGCCGACCGCAACTTGACCGAGTCGGAATGGTCGACGTATCTCCAACCCCTCGGCCCGTGGCGGCCCACGTGTCCGGCAGTCACATGACCCAATGCCGGCGCACGCGGTCGGAGTGCTCTCTGAGCGCATTCACTGCGCTGTCAGCGCCGACAGCGACCGGGGGACGGTGTGAATGTGCCGATCTGCATGATGCACGGCAGGCAGAAGTGCTGCCGGCAACGACAAGGAGAAGTTCATGTATCGACCACACACGAACCAGCGGCGACGAGCGACAACAGCTGCCGCGCTGTCTGCACTGTTCGCGCTCGCTGTCGGCGCCTGCGGAAGCGACGCCACCACCGAAAGCGACAGCTCATCACCGCTTCAGACGTCGGCCGACACCACCGCGTTGACAACCCCGGCGACCCAACCACCGGCACCGGTGACAGAACCGCCGGCGCCGGTCACCCAGCCACCGGTTATCGAAAGCACGTCACCAACCGAACCCACCGGCGAAACGGAACCGGCCACCGGCGACGGAGGAGCGGAAATCGCCCAAGCAGCGCTGTTGCAGGCAGACGACATCGGAGACGGCTGGGAGGACCTCGGCTCGGACTTCGCGTGGCCCATGACGGCTGAACTCGCCGCATCGGTACCGAGTTGTGCACCCTTCGTCGACGTCGTCTTCGAAGGCAACAACACCGGCGTGTGGGCACACTCCACGCTTCGCCGGAACACGGACATCGCGTTCACGTCCGTCACGGTGTTCCCGACCGAGGCGGAGGCGGCCGCAATGGTCGCCGCCACCGCCACACCGGAGTTCGACCAGTGCTGGGCCGACTTCAACGAGGTCGGCATCGTCGCAATGGGAGTCGGCGTCGACTCGGCCAGCTATGAATCGGTGCAGCCACCCGACGTCGAGCTGGGCGGCGACTCATCGTCACTGAAGGCACTCGACGGAGCCCTCATATTCGGAGCCACCACCGTTCCCGACTCATGTGTGTGCGCCTTCGTTCAGCAGGGCCGAGCCGTCCTTACCTTTCACTCAGCGGCGCCCATCTTCAGCGCCGCAGCCCGCCGCGACGTGATCGCCACCGCCCTGGCCCGAGTCGACGAGACGGTCGTGTAGCCCAGACCACTCTGATTGTTGTCTGACACGGCACGAGTTCCGCTGCATCCTTACTTCTCCCGCGGTCGTTCGATCTGGGTACGTTCGAGCCATGGACTACTCGGAGATTCTCTATGACGTGACGGACTCCGTTGCGACGATCACGTTGCATCGCCCGGAGCGAATGAATGCGTTCACGGGGCGGATGATGCACGAGGTCATCTCGGCGTTCGACCAGGTCGACGCCGATGATGATGTGCGGGCCGTGATCGTCACCGGGTCGGGAGAGCGGGCGTTCTGCGCTGGTGCCGATCTCGGCGGTGGGGGAGACACGTTCGCGAGGGGTGGCAGCGACATCCAGACCGACGTCGGGGTGCCCCGCGATGGCGGCGGCATGGTGTCGCTTCGCATCTTCGACTGCACCAAGCCGGTCATCGGGGCGATCAACGGCGCGGCTGTGGGCGTCGGCGTCACCATGACCCTCCCGATGGACATCCGGCTGGCGTCCGACACTGCTCGATTCGGGTTCGTATTCGCTCGGCGCGGCATCGTGCCCGAAGCGTGCTCCTCGTGGTTCCTCCCACGCCTCGTGGGGATCAGTACTGCCGCCGAGTGGTGCTACACCGGCCGGGTCTTTCCCGCCACTGAGGCGCTCGATCGGGGTCTCGTCCGCAGCGTGCACGCACCGGACGATTTGCTCCCCGCCGCC
>JBGTEH010000197.1:0-2240 GCA_041747915.1 Ilumatobacteraceae bacterium | reverse complement strand
TGATGGTGCTGGCCGCGGCGGTGCTCGCGTACTCGATCGCCGAGGGCGGTGCGGCCCTGCGCCGGGTGGGCCGCGACATCGCCACCACCATGATGTACGTCGCCAACTGGGCGCAGATCGGCGAAGGCCGCGACTACTTCGTCACCTACGAGGCGCCGGCGCTCCTCGAACATGCCTGGTCACTGGCCGTCGAGGAGCAGTTCTACATCGTCTGGCCACTCGTGATCGCCGTACTCGCGTGGGCCTGCCGCGGCCGATCGGTGCCGTTCCGAACGGTCGTGGCCGGCGTCGGTGTGGCGATCGTGATCGCATCGTTGCTCAGCGCCGTGATCCTTCGGGGCAACGGGGCCTCGCTGAGCCGGATGTACTACGGCACCGACACCCGCGCGGTCGGTTTGGCGGTCGGCGCGGCGGCGGGAGCGCTGATTCGTCGCGACCACGTCCGGTTGCGCCGACGAAGCCTGGTACGCGATGGGGCCGGTGGGGTTGCGGCACTGACCCTCACCGTCATGGCCCTCACGATGGATGGCAGCGAGCGCTGGCTCTACGGTCCAGGGTTCCTCGCGATTGCGCTGTTGTCGCTCGTCGTCGTCCATTCGGCCATGGGCGCCGGCCCGCTCGCCTCGGCACTGTCGACGCGTTCACTCGTGGTGGTCGGCATGGTGTCGTACGGGATCTACCTGTGGCACTGGCCGGTGATCGTGGTGCTCGACGGCGACCGCACCGGCTTGAGTGGCCCAGCGCTCGGTGCGCTCTGGGTCGTGGTCACCGGCGCGCTGGCCGCTGCATCGTGGTTCGTCGTCGAACGACGAGCGCCGATCCCGACGCGTCGTCGCCCCGAACGAGCCCTGGCCTACACGGGTGTGGCACTGGCGTTGGCGGTCGCCGCGGTGGTCGTAGCCGATCAGGCAACTGCAACGGTCGACGCCGCCTCCTACACGATCCCGCGTCCATTGCCGGTGCCATCATCCACACCGCCACCTTCGCCGGCGTCTGCACCGGCGTCGCCATCGGCCACGTCCACGCCGACCCGCGACGACGTGACGCCAGGGGATGCGTTCGGAGATGAGAACGCAGATCCGCCACGCTCGACCTTTCCCTCCGGTCGGGCTCTGCGCCTGTTGATCGTGGGCGACTCGGTTGCCGATTCCTTGCGCGACGACGACGACACCGAACGGTTCGAGCTCGGCGGTCTCGGGGAGGTGGAGGTGATGAACGTCGGTGGGATCGCGTGCTCGGTGATCCACGAGGGCATCTGGCGGCTCAGCGACGGCACGAACCTCGCCGACAATCCGGGCTGCGACGGCCCCGACCGCTATGACGGGGTGATTGCTCAATGGCAACCCGATGTCGTCCTGACGCTGTTCGGGTGGCCGGGAGTGGGTGCCGGCCAGCAGCTCGCAGACGGATCGGTGGTGGAGCCGTGCGACGCCGGCTTCGACGAGCGATGGTTGAGCGACTACCGCGACATGGTCGAACGCATCGCCTCGAGCGCCGTCGCGGTGGTGGCCACGGTTGCGCCGCCCACGCTCCCGCGGAGCGAGCAGGGCGCGGGCACCGGTTGCCTGAATGTGCTGGTCGATCAGATCGACGCCCCGACGTTCGACTATCAGGAGTGGCTGTGTCCCGGTTACGACTGCGGATCGTCGGCGCTGCGCACCGACGGCGTCCACTTTCGCAACACTGGCCAACTGCAACGTGACGTGATGGAGGCCATCGTGCCCCAGGTCGTCGCAGCGGCCGGCTACTGACCACCCCGCGGTGCCGTCGGAGCCCGTCAGAGCAGGAGTTGCATCACCGCCACGTCGAGCCAGCGGTTGAACTTGCGTCCCACCTCGCGTTCGATGCCCACGAGCTCGAACCCGCATGCCTCGTGCAACGCCCGCGAGGCCGTTCCACTCGCTTCGATGCGAGCGACGACGGAATGGAAGCCGGAGTCCCGGGCGATCCCGATCAGATGCTCCATCAGCGTCCGGCCGATGCCGAGCCGCGGATGGTGACGAGACACGTACACCGAATCCTCGACGGTCGTTCGATATGCCGCCCGCTCCTTGTACGGAGACAACGAGGCGAACCCCACGACTTCGTCGTCGACGACCGCGACCACCGTCGAGAACGCTCCCGAGCGCTGCGCCAACCAGCGTCGCTGCTCGTCGAGTGTGCGCGCAACGAGGTCGAATGTGGTGACCTGCGTCTCGACCTCGGCGTTGTAGATCGTCATGATCGACGGGGCATCATCG
>JBGTEH010000196.1:0-1689 GCA_041747915.1 Ilumatobacteraceae bacterium | reverse complement strand
GTGAGAAAGACGCTGTCACCCCGGCGAAGGTGGTGACCGCCGCGCTCGTGATCCTCGATCACGGTTCGGATCACCGCCTTGGCGGGCGGTTCGAACCGGAGGAGCTCCTCGACGGCCAACCCGACCTCGACCGTGCCGTCGCGCAACCGGGCGAGTTGATCAGGGCGCTCGAGGAGTGCCAACAGACCCGAACCGAGCAATGACGACGTCGTGTCGTGTCCGGCGAAGAGGAGCAGCGAGCATGCACCGATGATCTCCGGCGTCGTGAGCCCGCCCTCGGCGCCCTCCGACACGAGGAGCAGCGACAACAGATTGTTCTCCGGCGTCGCACGGTACTGCTCGATCAGGCCGCTCAACCGAACGCCGAACTCCTCGCCGGACTCGCGGGCCAGCGTGAGGTAGTCGGGATGACCGGTCGCGCCGAACACGACGACACCGAATCGTTCGGACCAACCCGCAAGCCATTCGACCTCGTCGTCGGGCACGCCGAACAACTCGGCGATCACCGCAGCAGGGAGCGCATGTGAGAAGCGATCAACGAAGTCTCCACCCCGCGTTGCTTCGAGACGGTCGAGGAGATGTTCGGTCACGGCAGTGACCCGACCGGTCAGATTCGCCGTTGCCTTCGGCGTGAAACTGCGCGCGAGCGGGGCACGCAAGCGGGTGTGGCGGGGCGGCTCGTGGAACACCATCCAATCGTTGAGCAACGTCATCGCGGCTGAAGTCGCGGCGGCACGCTCGGGTGACATGCGTGCGTGCAGAGCGGCGATGTGTTCGGTCGACAACCGCTGGTCGCGAAACGCCTCGGAGATCTCGGGGTGGCCGGTGATCAGCCACGCCCGATGCCGCTCACTCCACGAGATCGGATCGGCGTCACGGACACGCCGCAGGTACGTGTGTGGGTCAATGACCGCTTCACGGTCGAGGAGATCGATCGAGAGTGCACCCACGTAGCCGAAACCTAGTGGTGTCGCTCGATGGTGGAACGGCCGGGGATCTCGCCGACACGCATGGCACCGAGCGCGATGAGAGCGGACCTGTGCTGCGGCGGCGAAGAGTCCGGTTCGACGGCATGCCCGCGTCGAGACGGGCATCTGGGTAGGCACCAGAGCGACGCCCCGACCGAGGTGCGGCGTAACGCGGCGTGTGCAGAGCGAGGCCGCAGCGCCTTCCACGTCGACGCCTCTCCGCACGGGCAGTTCCGCTCCGTCTGCCGTCTTCCCGCCCACCGGACATCGAACGCATCGACCTGGTAGGGATCACGCGGTGGTGAGTGATCGGGCGATCTCGGTGACGTGGCGCAGGTCGGAGCCGCAGCAACCGCCGAACACATTCAGCCACGGCAGGGCAGCTTTCAGCTGTCGATAGCTCGCGGCGAGTTCGCCGGGGTCGCCGTCGTCGAGGACTTCGCATTCGTCCAGTTCGGCGTGGCTCATCCGAGATGCGTTGCAGCGAATCCCGCGAATGCGGCGTGCCCAGTCGGTGTCGGTCAGCACGTGTGCGAAATGGTCGGGATGAGCACAGTTGACCATGAAGTACGCAGCTGCTGCGCCGGTTGCGTCGTCGACCGAGGTGATCGCTTCGCCGAGTGGCTGGCCCGTCGGCAGGCGGCCGTCGGTCTCCACGGTGAACGACACTGCGACCGGCAACCCGAGCGACTCGGCGGCGCGGACGAGACCGATCGCTTCG
>JBGTEH010000195.1:0-5954 GCA_041747915.1 Ilumatobacteraceae bacterium | reverse complement strand
GATCCGGCCGGGAGCAGGTTGGCGTCCAGCGTTCCGTTCGGCTTGCGGGCGCCTGCGGCGCGCCACGTCCACGAGCCGTCGGGGAGCGCGCTCGTGAGCTCGATGTCGATCCTGCGGGACATTTCGCCAACGGTACCGGTTGAAGCGAGTAGAACTCCAACGAGTCTCGCGCGGCGCTCGGTGCCCGGTACCGTGCGCCCAATGCCTGTCTACGCGCTCGGCGATCTCGAACCGACGATCGACACGACCGCCTTCGTGCACCCACAGGCCGTGATCATCGGTGCGGTCACCGTCGGCCCGAAGTCGTCGGTGTGGCCAGGAGCGGTCCTTCGCGGTGACGGAGGCGAGATCCGTGTCGGGGCCAGAACCAGTGTTCAGGACAACGCAGTTCTGCACACGACGCCCGAATGGCCCACGATCGTGGGAGACGGCTGCGTGCTCGGACATCTGATCCATCTCGAGGGCTGCACGGTCGAGGACGACGTGTTGATCGGCAATGCCTCGATGGTGTTGCACCGCTCGGTGATTCGCACGGGCGCGATCGTCGCCGCCAACTCCGTCGTGCTCAACGACGTGGAGGTTCCGTCGGGGGCGCTCGCAGCGGGGTCACCCGCTGTGATCAAACTCGATCGTGCGAACCTCGCCATGATCCGTGCGAGTGCGGCGTCGTACGTGGAACGTCTCGAGCAGTACCGCTCGGGGCTGCGTCGACTCGACTGATGCGCGCCTTCGTCGTCACCGTCTCCACGCACGACATCGACATCGCGTCGGATCTGCTGTGGCGGTTGGGAGTACGCGCGATCGAGGAGCGTTCGACGTCGGGCGCGGTCGAGCTGTGGACGGCGGTGGGCGACGATGACGCATCGATCGCACGGGCGGCCTCGGAGCTCGGCGAGCGGTGGGAGTGGCGCGCCGTCGAGGTCATCGATGCTGCTGCGGACACGTGGCGGCAGTACGCACGGCCGATGTGGGTCGACGACGGTGTCGTCGTGCTCCCGGCGTGGATGTCTCACCCGGCGGAGCACGGTGTCACGGCGGTCTCCATCGAGCCAGGCGGGGCGTTCGGGCTCGGCGACCATCCGACCACCCTGTTGTCGCTTCGCTGCCTTCGCCGCGAGCTCGTCGAAGGGACCGGCGTGCTCGACGTCGGCTGCGGCACCGGGGTGATCGCGGTGATGGCCGCCAAGCTCGGCGCTGGATCGGTGCGGGCGGTCGATGTGGCATCGGCCGCAGCGGAGGCGACCCGAGACAACGCGTTACGCAACGGCGTCGCCGACCTCGTCGACGTCGACACGAGGCCCCTCGCCGACCTCGAGACGCCCTGCCAGTTGGTGGTCGCGAACATTCTTGCGCCCACGCTGATCGAACTCGCCGACGATCTGATGCGGCTCACCGTGCCGGGAGGACGATTGGTGATCAGCGGCATCCTCGCCGACCGGCACGACCATGTGCTGGCGGCCCTGGAACCGATGATCGTCGAGCGGACCGACGTTCTCGACGGCTGGGCCGCAGTCACACTCAGTCACCCCCGCCGGCACCCGACAGCCTGAGAAATGAAGCCGCCAGCAGCGGCAGCGACCTCGTACGGTTGGGGTCATGGGGACGGTCAGCTTCGATCACTATCTCGCTGGGGTAGTCGGTCTGGGGCTCATCCGCCACTGGTACGCGGATGGTGATGCAAACGATGCGCGCATGAAGGAGCTGGCCGACGTCTTGTCGAAGTCAGGCCAGTTTCCCCATTCGCTCGAGCTGAGCCCGGCCGAGCGCTCGCTCCACGAGGGCTACTCGGAGTGGGCCGACAGCTACGACGGCCCGAATCCGATGATCGAACTCGAAGAGGCCGTTGTCCTACCGATCTTGGAACGTCTCGCGGCGCCGGGATGCGAGGCCCTGGATGCCGCCTGCGGCACAGGCCGCCACGCTGCGGTGCTTCACGGGCGCGGCTGTGCCACCACCGGCATCGATCAATCCGAGGCGATGCTCGCCGTTGCGCGCAGCAAGGTGCCCGCAGCGACATTCGAGCACGGCGATGTCGAGCACATGCCCTTCGACGACGGCTCGTTCGACCTCGCCGTTGTCTCGTTGGCCTTGTGCCACCTGGCCGACCCGGCGCCGGCAGTGGTGGAACTGGCTCGTGTGCTGCGGCGGGGAGGCACGCTGGTGATTGCGGACCCGCACCCGATCGGTGGCCTTCTCGGCGGTCAGGCGTACTACGGAGGCGTCGCGAACGGCCGCACGATGACATTCGTGCGCAACCACCGTCACGGCGCCTCCACGTGGTTGCGAGCGTTCCGCAGTGCCGGACTCCTGGTCGAGGACTGCATCGAGACCCCTTTCACCGACGCCCAGATCGCGGGTGACCCGTCGGCGGCCTTCCATCCCGAAGCGGCTCGTGCGGCCATGACCGGTTTGCCGAGCATCTGGGTATGGGAGCTGCGGGTCCCGGCGATTCGCTGAGCGAACCTCAATCGGACGCAGCTGACGTCATATCAGGGAAGCTCGATGATCAGGGGTTGGCGGCGAGAAGCGTGGCGACTTCGGAGGCATGGGGGAGTGAGGGGACGGCTCCGGCAATCGTGGTCGCGAGCGCTCCAGCGGCTGCGCCGTAGCGGACTGCGGCGTGCAGATCGTCGCCGGCTGCAAGTCGAGCGGCGAAGGCACCGCAGAACGCATCACCCGCGCCGGTCGTGTCGACGGGTGTCACGTCGAACGCTGCTTGGGCCCACGAGCTGATCTCTCCGTCGACCCTCTCGGTCACGGCCACACCCGCAGAGCCCTGCGTGACGACCACGGCGGTGAGACCGCGCTCGATGAGCGCGCCCGTGCCACCGAGGGCGCCGAGTTCGTGCTCGTTCGGCACGATGATGTCGCAGAGTTCCAGGAGTTCGTCGGGAAGCACCTGAGTCGGCGCCGGATTGAGGATCGTCAACGCACCCGTCGATCGAGCGGATCGGAAGGCGGCGATCACCTGATCGATCGGGATCTCCAGCTGTGCGATCACGACGCGGGCGTGGGGGACGCCGCCGACGTGCACCAGCGCATTGGCTCCAGGGATGATGACGATCGAGTTCTCCGCGCGGTCATCGACCGCGATCAACGCTCGTCCGGTCGACGCTCCCGCCGCGACCCGGATCCCGTCGACATCGATGCCCTCGGTCGTCGCCAGAGAACGAAGCCGATGTCCCGCATCGTCACCTCCGACTGCTGCGATCATCGCGACCGTTGCGCCGCTCCGAGCAGCCGCAATGGCCTGATTCAGGCCCTTGCCACCGGCGTGCTCTGCGAACGAGGTCGCCGAAACGGTCTCACCCGGCCCGGGGAGACGAGGTGTGTGGGCGACGAGATCGAGATTGACGCTGCCGACGACGGCGACGTCGATCACTCAGCTTGCGCGAGCGCGAATGCCGATGGGGGCGATCAGCCGGTATCCGGCAGCGTGTCGTTCGTCTTCGGACTCGCCGCCCCAGAAGCCGTATTCGTGGTGCTGGCGGGCGAAGCTCACGCAGTGCCTCTGCACGGAACAGGTTGCGCACACCTCTTTGGCGGCCGCCTCTCGTCGCTCACGCGCCTGCGGGCGTTCGGCGGCGGTCGGGAAGAAGAGGTGAGTCATCCCCTTGCAAGCCCCATCTCGCATCCAGTTGTCTTCATCGGCTTCGATGCGATCGATCGAGAAATCGATGGCCGTCATGTGCACACCCCCGTGCGTCGTCAGTTTCCCCCGATGGACCGGATCGGAGTTGTTCAGGCTCCGACCTGAGACTAAAGCGAATCGGCCAACGAGTCAATTGTATGTGACAACTAAATGTCAGGCCCGCTGTCCATCGACGATGACCGCCTCGACTCCCGCCGCGAACGCCTTCACATCCTCGATCGTGGTGTCCCACGATGTCATCCAGCGAACCGCGTTGGGGGCACTGTCCCAGCCCCAGAAGAAGCACCAGTCGCGCAGGGGAGCGATCGAGTCGGGCGGCAGCAGGGGGAAGATGCTGTTGACTGCCGGCGGGCCGGCGAGTTCGACGCCGGGAATGTCGACGGTCGAGCGATGAAGTTCCGTCGCCATGGTGTTGGCGTGTGTTGCGAGGTCGATCCAGAGGTCGTCGTCGAGCACTGCATTGAACTGGGCGGCGAGGAATCGCATCTTCGACGGCAATTGGGTGACCTGTTTGCGTACGTATTGCGATCCCACGGATGCAGAGGGCGACAGGAAGACGACCGCCTCGGCGCCGAGCAGTCCGTTCTTCGTGCCGCCGAAACTCAGCGCATCGACGCCGGCGTCGATGGTGAACGATCGCAGCGCTTCGCGGGTACCGCCGAGCGCTGCGGTGGCGTTGGCGATCCGTGCACCGTCGAGATGGACCAACATGTCGAGCGCGTGCGCCTGGTCGCACAGCGCAGCGATCTCGTCGGCGGTGTAGAGCGTTCCGAGTTCGGTGGCCTGAGTGATCGACACCAGCCCCGGCTGGACGTGGTGCTGCACACCTTGGATGGCTGCCAGTTCGGCGAGCTGTTCGGGCACCAGCTTGCCGTCGGACGCGGGCAGGTCGATGAGCTTGGTGCCGAGCAGGCGCTCGGGCGCACCGGTCTCGTCGACGGCGATGTGGGCGCCGGCAGTGCACACCACAGCGTGATGCGGCCCGGGCAGTGAGCCGAGCAGCGTGGCGAGGGCGAGGACGTTGGCGCCGGTGCCGTTGAACGTGAGCCGTGTGGTCACATCAGCCCCGAACAGTTCACGGAATCGCGCTGAGCACTCCTCGGTGATCCGGTCGTCGCCGTAGGCGAGCATGTGGCCGACGTTGGCTGCGGCGATCGCCTCGAGCACGGCTGGGTGTGCGCCCGCAGCGTTGTCGCTGGCGAAGGCGCTCGTGGGAGGCGGAGGAAGGCTCACGAGCACAGAGTCTCCCAGACGAGCCCGGAATCGCACCAACGATGAGCGATGAACGCAACAGTTGCGCTCCTCTCTCGTTGCAGCGCCCATAATCTTCGTTATGTCAGGTATGGCGGAGCGGGTGGACAGGCGGGGTTCGATCGGCAAGGATGGCGGCCTCCCCTCGTCACCCCTCGCACACTGGGGCTTCACCTCAGGTACAAAAACCTGACCGAAACGTGAGGGGATCTCGACATCACGTCGAGGTTTCAGGTGCATAGCGGGCGGACCGATCACATCTTCGTATGGGAGAGAGGCCGTCAGTGTCGTCCAAGAACTCGTTGCGCCGGATCATCACGAGCGGAGTCTGCGTCGTCACCATTGGCGCCGGCGCGCTGGTGGTGATCCCGGCCACGGTGTCGGCCGCACCGCGCTCCCAGTCGCCGCTCGCACCGTCGATCGTCGGACTCGGCGAAGGGGCGCGTGGGAACGAGGTCAAGACGGTGCAGAGTGCGCTGATTTCGGCCGGCGTGCGGGTTCCAGGCGGGGCAGACGGCTTTTTCGGTCCGGCCACGAAATCTGCCGTCACCGCCTTCCAATCGCGCAACAGCTTGCCGGTGACCGGCGCAATCGATGCCGTGACCGCAGCGGCGCTCGGTTTGTCTCAACCCGAGGCCGCACCGGCAGCGACTGCAGGGGGTCTCACCGTTGGGGCACAGGGTTCCAACGTAGCTGACCTCCAGCGAGCGCTGATGGCCACAGGGGTGTACGTGCCCGGAGGAGCCGATGGGGTCTTCGGCCAAGCGACCAAGACCGCTGTGTCGAACTTCCAGCGCTGGAACGGACTCCCCGTGACCGGCAATGTCGACGCTGCCACGTCGGCGCGATTGAAGGTTGGCGCTTCGCCGGGTGCCGTCGCGCCAGCGGCGACCCCCACTGCTGCGCCCACGACGAACTCGCCATTGTCCGGGCTGACCGTGGGCGCTCGCGGCGACAACGTCAAGGCACTGCAGCGAGCGCTCATCGCTGCCGGAATCACCGTTCGTGGCGGAGCCGACGGCGTGTTCGGCGCCGTGACCGCAGCCGCGCT
>JBGTEH010000194.1:0-9440 GCA_041747915.1 Ilumatobacteraceae bacterium | reverse complement strand
GTTCCCTCGGCGATGATCGAACCCTGAGCCATCACGACGACCCAGTCGCTGATCTCGTGAACCATGTCCATGTCGTGCTCGACGAACAGCACCGTGCGACCCTCGTTCTTCAGTTCCTTGACGTGCTCGAGCAGGCTCTGTTTGAGCGCCGGGTTCACACCGGCCATTGGTTCGTCGAGCATGATGAGGCTCGGATCGGTCATCAACGCTCGTGCCATCTCGAGCAGCTTGCGCTGGCCACCTGACAGGATGCCGGCGAACTCCTCGCGCATGTGGTCGAGCTTGAACCGCTCGAGGAGCACATCGGCCTTGGCGGTGATCTGCGCCTCCTCGTCGCGCCAGAGGAACTTGAACGGTCCGATCCAGATCCGTTCGCCGCGCTGCGAGGCCGCCCCCAGCCGCATGTTCTCGATCACGGTCAGGCGAGACAGCGCCTTGGTCAACTGGAACGTGCGAACCATCCCGAGCTTGGCGATCTTGTGAGCGGAGGACTCCGACATGAGTTGCCCATCGAAGCGCGAGACCCCACCGTCAGGTTTGTCGAATCCGGTCAAGAGGTTGAAGAACGTGGTCTTCCCGGCGCCGTTCGGACCGATCAGCGCTGTGATCTGGTTGCGCTGCACTTCGAAATGATCGACGTCGACGGCCACCAGGCCACCGAACTGACGTCTGATGCCATCGGCGACCAGGATCGGGTCCGACTTGGCCGCTCGGGGCGTGGCCGACGGCGAGGGAGCGCTGTCATCGGACATCGAACACCTGCTCACGCTTGTCGCCAAAGATTCCCTGCGGGCGGAAGACCACGAGCAACGCCAGCGCGACTCCAGCGACGATGTTCTTGACCACTCCGAAGTTGGTCGAATCGACGATCCAATCGGGGATGTTGTCGGTTCGCGTGCCCTGTTCGAGAATGTTGTCGACGAACTGGATGACGAAGAAGAAGATCATCGTGCCGACGATCGGTCCCTTGACCCGCCCCAGGCCACCGAGCACGATGATCAGGAACGCGAAGAAGGTCAGCGTCGTTGCGAACTCGCCGGTCTGGGCCGACTGCTTCTGCGCGGAGAGCCAGAGTCCGCCGATCGACCCGATCACTCCCCCCAGAATGAGGCTCTGCATCTTGAACGCGAGGACGTTCTTGCCCAGAGCGCGCGCCGCCTCCTCGTCCTCTCTGATGCTCTTCAGGACTCGCCCCCACGGACTGCGCATCAGCGCCCAGATGAAGAGCGAGATGAGCACGACGAGCGACCATCCCACGATCATCATGAACAGCCTGTAGCCGTCGATCGACTGCGCGCCCATGTTGAAGCGCGCGGTGTTGTCGATCGGGTTCAGATCCTCGAAGAACGTCGTCCATCCGTTGCGGCCGTCCGTACCGCCCGTCAGCCACGTGAAGCGCGTCGAATTCAAGAACAGTCGAATGATCTCGGCGATCGCGATCGTCACGATCGCCAGATAGTCGGCTCGCAGACGCAGCGTCGGGATCCCCATGAAGAGAGCCAGCGCAACCGAACACAGCAGCATCAGCGGGAGCGCCCAGTACCACGACCAGCCGTACTCGACGATCGGAATGGAGAATGCGTACGCACCGATCGCGGCAAAGCCGGCCTGACCGAAGTTGAGCAACCCTGTGTATCCCACGTGCACATTGAGACCCGCTGCGATGATGCAATAGCCAGCTGCCGCTGCGTTGATCGCGGTGTACAGAGCGTTCCAGAAGATCAGGTCCCAGTTCATCCGATCCTCTCCTTGGTTCCGAGTAACCCTTGTGGCTTGATCAGCAGGACGACGATGAGCACGATCAGCGCTCCGACTGTCTTGAGGTCGTTGGCGTTCGGCACGATCCACGTCCACAGCTCGACGAACACGCCGATCACGAGGCTGCCCAAGAGGGCGCCGAACGGATTGCCGAGTCCGCCGAGCGTGACGGCGGCGAACATCAACAGCAGGAGCGTGAAGCCCATGTCCCACTTGATGCCGAACTCCAAGCCGTAGAACACGCCGCCCAAGCCGGCGAGAGCGCCGCCGAGCACCCAGACGATCAGGATCACTCGATCGGTGTCGATGCCGCTCGACGAGGCCAGGTCCGGGTTGTCGGACACAGCTCGGATCGCCTTGCCGAATCGAGTTCTGAGAAGGAACAGCGCAACACCGACGATGATCGCCGCGGACAGCCCGATCAAGACCAGGGTACGCGGTGGGAGGTCGACAGGGCCGACCGAGATCGGATCGCGCTGGAGCGTGTACTGGCCGTATGCGCTCAGACTCCCTCCGAACAGGTAGAGGAAGAAGTACCGCATCGCCAGTGCAACACCGATCGACACGATCATCATCGACGTGAGGCTCGTCGAGCGACGCCGCAACGGCCGCCAGAGCCCGCGCTCGAAACCGGCGCCCAACAACCCGGTGAGCGCCACGGCTGCGAGGGCCGCTGGGATCAGGTGCCAGCCTGCGTCGGAGTTGAACACGTACGCGGCGAACGCTCCAAAGGTCACCATTTCTCCGTGTGCGAAGTTGGACAGCCCAGTGGTCCCGAAAATCAACGACAGCCCGATCGAGGTGATCGCGATGATCATCGCCAACTTCAGGCCGTTCGCCAGCGTCTGGGGCAGCAGACTCCACTTGCTCTTGACATCACGAGTGTCGTCGCCGAGAAAGAACACCCGGGTCACGTTCTGGTTTCCCGAAACGTCGGCGCTCTGTGAGTCTTTGCCGTCCTCGACCGCGAGATCGTCGGGCAGCGTGTCCAGATCGATGCGCACGACGAACGTGCCGGGGTCCGCAAGCGGCACGGAATATCGTCCGTCGGCATCCGTGGTCGACTCTCCGACCACGACCCCGCTGGCGTCTTCGACGACGATCGTGACACCTTCAACGGGAACAACGATCGTTTCACCGTCCTCCAGCAGGCGGTTCTGGACTCGACCCTGAATCGATTGCGGTGCATCTTCGCTCTGGGCCGCGGCCGTCGACGCCAGCGCAAGAGACGCCGCCGCAATCGCCAGCATCACCAGCACGAGGAGGGACCTGACCGACAGCAACCGACTTGCCGATCGAACAGGCGTCGACGTCGGGTTCGTCAGAGACATTGGAGGCGTACTCTACGCACGTTGGGCGGGTGCCGGTGAAATGACCTGTTCACCGTGCGTTTCCGCTGCGTGAACTCCCCGTTCATCTCGATCGAGAGGCTCGAGTCCGCAGAGCACGAGGGCCAACGTCGCCACCCACAGGGCGGTGGCGCCTGCGACGTGCGCCGCCACGAGCACGGCGGGAATGTCGGTGAAGTACTGCAGGTATCCAATACCGCCCTGCACGAGCGCAATGAACAACCAGTTCGACAACCTCGACGACAGATCGCCGTACAACCGCGACGTGCGGCGCAGCACGAACACGAGCGCGAGGAAGACCGCGACCGACGCCCAGACGACCACGCTGTGGATCTCGGCGACGCTCGAGATGTCGAAGCCGTACCGTCGGGCCGTCTCGTCGCCGGCGTGGGGGCCCGAACCGGTCACCACCGTGCCCGTCACGAGAGCGGCCGCCACCAACAGCCCGAGGCCCGCCAGCAGCGCAGTGATCAATGGTGTCACACCCACCGCCTGGCGGTCGCCCACCGGATCGGGTCGGGATCGGTGAGCGGCGACGAGACCGAACGCGATCGACGCCATCGCGAGGATGAAATGCGACTGGACGAGCGCTGGATGCAGGTCGCCGCGAACTGCGATGCCACCGACGACACCGTTGCCGAGGATGGTGACGAGTACGCCCAACGAAGGCCCGACCAGCCCACGACGCCGCGGACGGACGCGGAACGAGGCAATCGCCAGCAGGAGCGTCGGGATTCCGATGACGCCGCTCAACAGACGGTTCACCTGCTCGATTGCGGCGTGGCCCGTCGACACGTCGATGAACCGTTCGCTGTTGCAATTCGGCCAGTCGTCGCAGCCGAGGCCGCTCCCAGTCAGCCGAACGATCGCCCCGGCGACGGTCAGCAGGCACACGCCGACGACCGTGACGAGGGCGAGCTGATGGAATCGTCGCAACGACAGCGTGTACCGGAACGAGTCCGCCGGGCTGCTCTGCATACCCCACCGAGGATACGACTAGCGTCGGCGCGGTGCTGAGTTCGTTCGACGACTTTCCGATCCATCAGACGTCACACCCGATCGCCCAGACAGCGTCGACCGACATCAACCACTACGACCGATACTTCTTCAACGGATACACGAAGGATGCCCGGCTGTACTTCGCACTCGCCATGGGGCTGTATCCCAACCGTCACGTCTCCGATGCGTCCTTCAGCGTGGTCGTCGACGGCGCCACGGTCGATGCACGTCAGATCAGTGTGCACGCATCGCGCCGGGCTCCGGCCGATCGGGCCGAGGCCAACGAGGTCGGTCCGATTCGCGTCGAGGTCCTCGAGCCGCTCGAAGCCTTGCGGATCGTCGTCGAAGCTCCAGAGCAGGGCCTGCGAGCCGACCTGACCTTCGTGCGCCGATCTTCGCCCATCGAGGAGGGCCACTTCCATCAGCAGATGGGCTTGCGCGTGGTCTTCGACTACACCCGCATGACCCAGTTCGGCGGGTGGGAGGGCTGGATCGAGGTCGACGGCGAACTCACCGACCTCGCCCCTGGCGAGACCATTGGCTGTCGCGACCGGTCATGGGGCATCCGACCCGTCGGCGAACGCGCTCCCACTGGGGCACCGGTGGCCGACCCACAGTTCTTCTGGCTGTGGGCGCCGATCAACTTCGACAACTTCTCGACCCACTTCGACGTCAACGAGTACTTCGACGGACGTCGCTGGCACGAGAGCGGGTTCGTGGTTCCCGTTGCAGGCGGTGCCGAGGCGATGCGCTCGGTCGACTACTCGATCGAGTGGCGGCCAGGCACCCGCACGGCTGCCGCGTTCGAGTTGGTGATGACCCCGTGGGAGGGCGAGGCGTCGACGATCACGCTGGAGCCGCTGTTCGAGTTCCACATGTCGGGGCTCGGCTATCTGTCGCCCGAGTGGGGCCACGGAGTGTGGAAGGGAGAGTTGGTCGTCGGCGGTGAACGATGGGATCTCCCTGTCGACGACCTGCTGGCGCCGCACCACGTGCACGTTCAGTCGATCGTGCGCGCCACCACCAGCGGTGGCCACGGTGACCACCACGGCATCGGCATCCTCGAGCAACTCGCCGTCGGTCGCCACGCACCGACCGGCCTCGAAGGCATCTTCGACGGATTCTCCGCCTGATCAGCTGTGGCGGCTCAGGTGTGGCGGATCGTCATGCCGCCGTCGACGGAAATCGTGGCGCCGTTGACGAAACTCGACGAAGGCAGGCACAGGTTCAGTGTCATGTGCGCCACCTCCTCCGGATCGCCGTAGCGCCGCAACGGCACGCGACGGCGGGCGTAGGTCTCCTTCGCGTCCTGCGGAATCGACCCGGTCATCGCTGTGGCGATCGGCCCGGGACAGATGCAGTTCACCGTCACGCCGTGGCGACCGAGTTCGACGGCCAGACTGCGCGTCAGACCCGTGACGCCCGCCTTCGACGCCGCGTAGGCAGCGAGCCCGGCGGTGGCAACGATCGATTCGGTCGATGCGATGTTGACGACACGCCCGCCACCGCTCGCAATGAGGTGAGGCAACGCGATCCTGATCAGCCGGGCGTGAGCGGTGAGGTTCACCTCGAGCGTCTCCGCCCAGTTCGTCTCGAACTCGTCGTCGGGCTGAACGGCCGGCAACGCTGACGTCACCCTCGACACACCTGCATTGTTGACGATGATGTCGAGCCGTCCGGCCCACTCGAGCGTGGAATCGACGAGCGACCGCAGTCGTGCCGGATCGGCGACGTCGCAGTCGATGCCCAGCGCGGCCCCGTCACCGTGGACCGCTCTGATCTCGTCGACGACCGCGTCGACACGTGGTCGGCCGATGTCGGCCACCACCACCCGGGCGCCAACGTCTGCGAACAGATGAGCGGTCGCCCGACCCATTCCGCTGGCGGCGCCGGTGACGATCGCCACCCGATCCTCGATCGAGCGCGACAGCGACGTCAGGCGCCGCTGCGCCATCACCCGGCCGACCAGCGCTGCGTGCCACCCATCCCGTACTGCTTGAGCGCGAGGGCGCGCTCCACGGTGATCGCGAGGAACGCCGTGTCGGGTGAACCGTCGGGTCCGCCAGGTACAAAGGCGTCCAGGTCGTAGTCGAACACGCCCGTCCACAGGCGCCGCTTGGTCTCGAGATCGGTGAAGATCTCCGCTGTCCCCCAGATCTCCACGCCGTCACCGACCGCGTCGACCTGCCAGTGCATGGCCACATCGGGATTGGCTGCCACGTTGCGGGCCTTGACCGACGTGGTACCGATCATCACCCAGCACACGTCGCCCTCCCAGCACGGATGCACGGGCACGACATCGGGTTTCCCGTCGGCGCCCACCGATGCGAGGTGCGCCCACGGGCTGAGCCCCGCGGCCATGGACTTGACATCGTCGAGTTCGATCTGTTCGCTCATCGCCCGAGAGTACAGCGCCCATCGCGCCGCCAACAGGCCCGGAGCGACCCCGCACACAGCAAAGCGATGAGGTTCCGGTACGCCGGGCGCGCCGCAACCTCATCGCCTCGGGTGTCAGGGGCGGATCTCGTAGAAGGCGTTGACTGAGTGCTCGATCTCGAGCGCTCGAAATCGAGTGAAGCCAGCGGCGGTCGACATGTGCCTGGCGCGCGACTCGGGGAGGCCGAGCGTGCCCAAACCCGCTCCGTCGGGCTCGGACAGCGCCGACGACATGCACGACAACACACTGATCCCGTACATCAGCGGCGCCATCGGGTTCTTGCGGACGTTCTCGGCGAACGTGTCCCGGCCCTTGATGTCCACGAGCAACCACGTGCCATCGGGTTCGAGAGCGTCGGCGATCGCCTCGATCATCTGCTGGGGGTGGGTCATGTCGTGGATGCAGTCGAACGTCGTGACCAGGCCGATCGAATGGTCGGCCGGCAATGGCTCGACGCGTGGGTCGACGAAGCGCACGTTGGTTGCGTTCTCGTCGCGTCGACGCTCTTCGGCGCGTTCGAGCGCGTGACGAGAGATGTCGTAACCGACGAACGTGCTGTTCGGGAACGTTCGCGCCATCAGCAGCACCGCTCCGCCCGCCCCGCAGCCGATGTCGGCAACGGTCGTACCCGTCTGCAGCGCCTCGACCACGCCTTCGAGCGCCGGCAACACGGTGGGCACCAGATGGTGACGGTTCCACGGCTCGAAGCTGCGCTCGATCCCCACCGCCCCCTCGGCGCCATGACTGTCGTAGTCGTGGCCGACGCCCGAGCGGAAGCTCTCGGGCATCACGTCGAGCGCGGCCATTGTCGCCGGGAACCGGTGGAACATGCCCATGCCGTACGCCGCGTGGTCGGGTGTGGCGAGCACCGCGGTGGCCTCGGGTGTGAGCCAGAACCGCTCCGGATCGGCGTCGGCATCGACCGCGACGAGTTTGGCCGCGGCCTGGTTGTAGACCCACTCACGAACCCAGCGTTCGTCGAGCCCGGCGCAGTCGGCCAACTCGGCGGTGGTGAGCGGCGCGTCGGCATCGGCGAGTGCCGTGTAGAGCCCGAGTCGATCGCCGAGGTGGATCATCCCTGCCGTCACTGCACCGCTCAATTGTGTGAACACCGAGAACGAATAGAGCTTGAGCAGGTCGGGATCCGCGGGATCGGTCATCGCTCGACGCTAGACCCTCGCCATCGTGGGCGTCAGCGCGTTCGTTGCTGCCTGGTCAGGTGTTCGACGTCGCTGAGCTTCGACAGGCAGAAGGTGTACCCATCGTCGAGTTCCATCGCCTCGATCCGACTGACGGAGGTGTGGCCGATGACGAAGCGATCCCACTCCCAGGGCACCGCCTCGAGCCCGAGCAGATGGCCGATGGCCACCGAGTTCGTGCCGGCGTGCGCCACGAGTGCGATCCGCGCTCCGGGCTCGGCGATCTGCCACACCGGCAGGGGCACCTCGCTGCGCACGACGCCGCGATCGGCGAGGAACGTCGTGAGACCTGCTCTGATTCGCGTCACGAAGTCGCGCATGGACTCCCCACCCGTGAGGCCCGACCAGCGATCCTCGGACGGGCGCCTGCGGAGTTCGGCGTAGGCCTCGGCCGCCTTCTCCGCCGGCGATCCGTGCCACATCGGATCGCGGATCTCCTCGAGCCACGGATCGACGACCTCCGGCCGACCCAGGGCATGCAGCAGCGGTTGTGCGGTCTGGCGGGCCCGCACGAGCGGCGACACGAGGATCTCATCGAAATGCTCACCGCTCATCGCGTCGGCGAGCATCGCTGCCTGTTGCCGTCCGAGTTCCGTGAGCGGTGGGTCCACCACGGTCAAGCCGTCGCGGATCCACTCGGGTTCGCCGTGGCGGATCAGCACGATCTCCATCGCCCGACTGTACGCGGGCAACATCGCGTCGGCGCGGTCGATAGGTTCGCCACAGTGACTGACGGGACCGGTGCTGCTGCGGGCTGGTACACCGACCCGACGAGTCGCTACGAGCATCGCTACTACAACGGCCACGCATGGACGGCGGACGTGTCGCTCGGCGGTCAGCGCTTTGTCGACCAACTCGGCCTGGAGCCGACTGCCACCCCAGCGCCGGCCAATGAGGGGCTCGGCACCGCCGCCATGGTTCTCGGGATCGTTGCGCTGTCGACATCGTGGATGCCGTTCGTGGTGGTGGTGGGCGTCGTCTCGGCGGTGCTCGCAATCGTGTTCGGATCGGTCGCCGTACGACGGGCCAAGGTGTCGGGTGCCAACCGATCGTTTGCGGTGGCCGGTCTTGCCACCGGTGTCGGCGCGCTCGCCGCCGCAGCGGTCGGTGTGCTGCTCACGATGGTCGTGTTCGATGCCTACGATTCGTACCGCAACGCTGCGCCCCACGAGGTCGCAGTGACGACCTGCGAATTGCAGGGGTCACGGGCCACGATGGACGGACAACTGTCCAACACCGGCGACCGGGTCGCCGACTTCACCGTGCTCGTCGGCTTCGTGCGACCCGGCACCGACAACGCCCATCGTTCGGAACGCATCAGACTCGACGATGTGGCCCCTGGCGACGAAGTGGCCTTCAGCGCTCAGAGTCAGGTCGACCTCGACACGATCGACTGCCTGATTCTCGATGTCACCGGACCGCTCCCGTTCGGGGTGACCGTCGACTGAACCTTCGATGCCCAGACGCTCAAACGGTCGTCGCCGACACCCAGGCGTCGTACAGGCGGCGATAGACGCCGCCATGTGTGATGAGTTCGTCGTGGTGACCGTCCTCGACCAACCGGCCGTGATCGAGCACCAGGACGCGATCAGCGCGGGCGGCGGTCGACAGACGGTGGGCGATCGCGATGGTGGTGCGCGTCGCCGCCAGCCGTTCGAGCGCGCGAGCGATGCGCACCTCGGTCAGCGCATCGACCGA
>JBGTEH010000193.1:0-3415 GCA_041747915.1 Ilumatobacteraceae bacterium | reverse complement strand
CCGACGTGGCGCCGCCGCGGCAGTGGCACGATCGTCAACGTGTCGAGCATCGCCGGCGTGGTGGGCGCTCCGTTCGGCGGCATCTATGCCGCATCGAAACATGCCCTCGAGGGTCTCAGCGAGGCACTCCACTTCGAGATGCGCGTCTACGGCGTCCGCGTGCGGCTGATCGAGCCCGGCCGATTCGACACCGGCTTCCACGACAACATCGTCACCGTTGCAGGCTGGGACGGCTCGGAGTACGCCGCCCGGAACGAACGGTTCCGCGCCGCGCAGGGGGTGCTGTCGGGCGACGGACCCCCTTCCGACCCGCAAGACGTTGCCGACGCGATCGTGACGGCCGCGCTCGACCCCGATGCTCCGTTCCGTCAGTTCGTCGGCACCGATGCGCAGCTCATCTGGTCGGCGAAGTCGTCGATGTCGTTCGAGGACTTCGAAGCGACGATGCGCTCCACCCTGAACTGGCACGACTGAGCCGATCGCGATCGGTTGGCGACGATCGGCGCGTATCGTCACACGGTGCGCGCCGTCACGCTGACCTCCTCACGCTGGTTGCGAGCGATCGCACTCGCCGTGGTGGTGATCGGCTCGGGCATTCTGGCGGTCCAACTCCATCGCAACGGCCACACCCAGGGCGACGACTTCGCGCTCTACCTCCGTCAGGCGCGCAGCCTGTTCGACGGCGACATCGGTGGGGTCGTCGCCGACAACCGGTTCGCCGTGTTGAACTCCGACGGCCCGTTCAGCCCCATCGCCTATCCGTGGGGGTGGCCGCTGGTGCTCTCACCGTTCGTGCACCTCT
This sequence comes from Ilumatobacteraceae bacterium, assembly GCA_041747915.1. Taxonomy (GTDB): domain Bacteria; phylum Actinomycetota; class Acidimicrobiia; order Acidimicrobiales; family Ilumatobacteraceae; genus Sva-07. Next base: position 2,613 of record JBGTEH010000193.1, on the reverse strand, counting down.
GGGGATACGACTACGACCAGCTCAAGCTGGTGTCGGTGGGCGTCTTCATGCTGTGGCTGGTCCTGCTGCACGGAATCGTGAGACGCCGCATCGGGCGGCTGGCCGCTCTTGCGCTCGTCGCCGTCGCAGGCACCGCACCGGCGTTGCTCGTGCACACCGATCAGCTCCTGACCGAGATCCCGCACCTCGCGGCGGTTGGCGCATTCGTGTGGTGGTACGACCGGATTCGGGCACGCGCCACGCTGCTGACCGCCCGTCGTTCCGACCTGATCGTGCTCGGAACGATGGTGACCCTGGTCTTCGGTGTACGGCGTGAAGGCATCGTGTTGCTCGGCGTGATCGCCGGGATGCAGCTGTACGACATCGTTGCGTCGATCGACGGCCCGAGGTCCGCCGCCGCGCTGACTGCCACGATCCGTGTCACGTGGCGCCAACTCGCCACGCCGTTTGTCTCGTTCGCCGTCGCCACCGCCGTGTTCCAGTTGCTGCTCCCGACTGCACTGCTGCCCGACAACGGCAACTCGAGTTCCTTCATCCCCGATCGTCTCGGCGAATTTCCCGGCACGCTGACCGACCATCTCGGCCTCGGCGACCATCCCCTCGTCGGCATTGCGATCCTCGGCCTCGCTGCGGCGGGGGCGGTCATCGGCGTTCGACGCCGACCGTCACTCGATGGGCCCCTGCTGTTGCTCGGCCTCGGCAGCGCCCTGTTGATCAGCACCCATTTCCGCAAGATCGACCGGTACTGGTTCCAGGTCACACCGTGGGTGGCCTATTTCGCAACGGTGGCGCTGCTTGCGATCGGCGAACGCCTGTTCAGCCACCGTGCGCAACTCGGTCGAGCGATTGCGTTGGCTCCCCTCGTCGCTGTGGCCGTGGCGCACCTGGTCGTGCTGCCCGGAAAGATCGGCGACGCTCGCGACTTCGATGCCGCCGGTCGCGTGCAGTCGGGGCCGTCGAACCCGTTGGTGGCTCCGATCTTCGATGCGGTCGCGGAGCTGACCCCGCCCGATGCGATCGTGGCCTATTTCCGGGCCCGAACGATGACGCTCCTGACCGACCGTCGCTCGTTCCAGACGAAGGATCTCGGCCACATCGCACGCAATGCGGACTACTTCGCGCAGCGCCGCGACTCGAACTACTCGCAACCCGATGTCAATGCGGCAACAGCCATCGCCGCCGGATTCGAGGAGGTCTGGTCGAACGAGTCCTGGATCCTCTGGCGTACCCCATCGGCCAACGACTGAGGACCGCTCGCAGAATCAGGCCTCGGCGTCGGACTTCTTGCGCCGGCGGATCACATGGGCGACGAGAAGTCCCACGACGAGTCCGAGCACGAACGTGATCAGCAACGCCAACCACACCCCGATCGTGACGTCGAAGAACAGGAACGAGATCGTGCCCTGGTTCCGGTTCTGGAGGATGAAGATGAACGCCAGCACGGCCACCACGCCGGCGGCGATCAGCTTCCAGTTGACATCCGAGGTCTGCTCGATGTCGCCGTTGCGGTCGGCGGAGGGTGAGTTCATGGTCACGCAGGTCCTGTCGGGTCATCGATGAGTCATCGGACGCGTTCGAGAAACGCGCTGTCGCCCGCACGCCACAGTTCGTGCGCGCGGCGCCACATCGCGAACGCCTGCAGGATGCGCGGCGGGTCCCCGTGGATCTCGGTGAACCCGCCGGTCATCTCACGCGTGTCGAAGTAGGCAGCATCGACGCCGTCTGCGTAGAGGCGACACGCCGGCTCGAAGCCGAGCCCGACGAGACGCTGGTACTCCCCTTCGAAATCGTTGACCAGGATGGCGAGGTGGTGGTAGCCCGACTCGCCGGCTGCGTACATGTCGCGGTAGATCGACGGCGTGTCGTCGTGCTGCTGGATGAACTGGATCATCGTGTCGCCGAGGTAGCCGAACGCATACGAGACATCGGCCTCCTGGTCGGTGCCGCGATAAGTGAACGAGTCACAGCGGTGATGCGGTGAGCGCACGAACGGGCCGGCGCCGAACGTGTCGCTCCACGATTGGATCGACACGTCGAGGTCGTCGACGAACCATGCCTGTTGGAACACCGGGAAATGCGTGAGCATCGTCATCGCAACCTCCCCGACTCAGGCGAGGTCGAAACGATCGAGGTCCATCACCTTGTTCCACGCCGCGACGAAGTCCTTCACGAACTTCGCCTTGGCATCATCGGCTGCGTAGACCTCGGCGACTGCCCGCAACTGCGAGTTCGAACCAAAGACGAGATCGCAACGGGTTCCGGTCCACTTGACGTCGCCGCCGCTGCGGGCACGACCCTCGAACACATCCTCCGACGCAGCGGTCGGCTGCCACTCGTTGTTCAGGTCGAGCAGGTTGACGAAGAAGTCGTTGGTCAACAGGCCCGGCCGCTCGGTGAGCACACCGTGGGAGGAATTGCCCACATTGGCACCCAGCACGCGCAGACCTGCCACTAGCACCGCCATCTGCGGGGTCGACAGCCCCAGCAGGTGCGCACGATCGAGCATCAGTTCCTCGGTCTTCACGCTCTGCTTGGTCGCGAGATAGTTGCGGAACGCGTCAGCACGCGGTTCAAGCGGCTCGAAACTGTTGGCGTCGGTCTGCTCGGCGTTGG
>JBGTEH010000192.1:0-1872 GCA_041747915.1 Ilumatobacteraceae bacterium | reverse complement strand
TCGCCATCATCTCCAGCGTCGACCCGGTGCTCGGTGGGGTCGACCGATGAGTCGCCTCAGTGATCACAACGTGATCGTGGCAAAAGAGATCATCGACCGGTACCCGAAGAAGAAGTCGGCGTTGATCCCACTGGTGCACCTCAGCCAGGAGCAGAACGGCTACGTCACCGACGACGCGATGCGTCACGTGGCCGAACTGATCGACGTGACCGCGGCGGAGGTGTACGGCACCGCGTCGTTCTACGAGATGTTCCGTTTCGAGCCGACCGGGAAGTACCTGATCAACGTCTGCGGCACCCTGTCGTGTCAGCTGATGGGCGCCGAGGCGCTCATGCACCATGCGGAGCACACCCTCGGCATCAAGGCCGGATCGACCACGGCCGACGGCCTGATCACGCTCCAGCACGCCGAGTGTCAGGCGGCGTGCACCGAGGCGCCGACGCTGCAGGTCAACTACCGCCACCGCTACCGCGTCAGCCCCGAATCGTTCGACGAGCTGGTTGACGATCTGCGCGCCGGCAATCTCGACGCCGAGATCCCACCGCACGGAACCCTCGGGCGCAACCGTCAGCAGATCCCCGCGGACCGCACTCTCGGAGCGCCCGACCCCGACGACGTCACAGAAGGACCCGCCTGGGTGACCATCTCATGAGCAACAGCCCATCTCCGTACCCGTGGGCGCCCGGCTTCCACCCCGGCGACCGCCCCCAGATCGTCACGACGCGCTTCCAGTACGACGATGCGCACACGCTCGAGCGCTACCACGCCACGGGCGGCTACGAGGGCTTGCGCGCGGCGCTGGCGAAAACGCCGAGCGAGGTGTCCGACGAGGTGAAGAACGCAACTCTGCTCGGACGCGGCGGCGCAGGCTTCCCGGCCGGTACCAAGTGGGGGTTCACCCCCGCGGGCGTGTGGCCGCGCTACCTCGTGGTCAACGGCGACGAGTCCGAGCCCGGCACCTACAAGGACCGACTCCTCATGGAGTGCGATCCCCATCAGCTGATCGAAGGCTGCCTGATCGCGTGCTACGCGGCCGGACTGTCGCAGTGCTTCCTCTACGTCCGCGGCGAGATGGCGCTCGCCCACGAAAGAATCGCCGCTGCGCTCGACGAGGCCTATGAGGCCGGCTACATCGGCACGAACATCCTCGGTACCGACTTCGGTGTCGACATCGTCCTGCACACCGGAGCCGGCGCCTACGTGGTGGGCGAGGAGACAGCGCTCATCGAGTCGCTGGAGGGCGAACGTGGCATGCCGCGGCTGAAGCCTCCGTTCTTTCCAGCAGCCGTCGGTCTGTACGGGCAACCGACGATCGTCAACAACGTCGAGACGTTGTCGAACCTGCCGTTCATCGCCAAGGAGGGGTCGCCGGCCTTCACCGCGATCGGCACTGCCACTTCGCCGGGCACGCGCATGATCGCTGTGTCGGGTCACGTCGTGCGCCCGGGTGTCTTCGAGATCGTCAACGGCTCGACGACGTTCCGCGATCTGCTCTACGGCGGGGAATTCGCCCAGGGCATCCGCGACGGCAACGACCTCAAGGCGTTCGTCCCCGGCGGCGGTTCGGCGCCCTGGTTCACCGAAGACCAGCTCGACATTCCATTCGAGGGTCCGCAGGCCGGCGCCGCCGGCTCGATGCTCGGCTCGGGTGCGGTGATGGTGATGGACTCGACCACGGACATCCCCGCCGCGGCGCTGTCGCTCGTTCGTTTCTACGCCCACGAGTCGTGTGGCAAGTGTGTGCCGTGTCGCGAGGGTGGAACGTGGTTGTATCGACTCGTGCAGCGCATCGTCGACGGCCACGGCACCGATGCCGATCTGCAGACGATCCTCGATGTCGGCCAGACCATCTGCCCCGGTGAGATGCCGCAT
>JBGTEH010000191.1:0-3520 GCA_041747915.1 Ilumatobacteraceae bacterium | reverse complement strand
TCGATCACTCCGATGCGATCGGCGCGTTGGATCGTCGACAGCCGGTGAGCGACGACGATCGTGGTGCGTCCGGTCATCAGCGTGTCGAGGGCCCGCTCGACGATGAACTCGGTGCCGGGATCGAGGTTGCTCGTCGCCTCGTCGAGCACGAGCACCGCCGGATCGACGAGGGCCGCGCGAGCCAACGACACCAGCTGGCGCTCACCCGCGGAGAGCCGTGATCCACGTTCACGTACCTCGGTGCCGATTCCGTCGGGGAACTCGTCGAACCGCTCGAGAGCGCCGATCGCGTCGAACGCCGCTCGCACGTCGTCGTCGGTGGCGTCCGACCGGGCGATCCGCACGTTGTCGGCGATCGTGCCGCCGAACAGGAAGCCCTCCTGCGGCACCACCACTAGACGATGGCGAAGCGACTCGATCGTGGAGTCGCGGAGATCGACTCCACCGAAGGTGATCGTGCCGTCGGTCGGGTCGTACAGCCGCGCCATCAACTTGGCGAGGGTCGACTTCCCCGCGCCCGTCGGGCCGACGAGCGCGAGACGTTCGCCGTCGGCCACCGTGATCGACACGTCCGACAGCACCGCTGCTTCGGTCGCCGGATAGCGAAAGCCCACGGCGTCGACGACCAGCGCCCCGCGTGCGGGCAACTCGCTCGGGCCGTCTTGCACGTCGGGCTCGGTGTCGAGGATCCCGAAGAGTTTGTTGAGCGCGGCTGCCGACGACTGCACGGTGTTGTAGAGCTGCGACAGCTGCTGCACCGGCTCGAAGAGCTGAGCGAACAGCAACACGACCGTGATGATCTGGCCGATCTGGACCTCGTCGTTCGAGTACAGCCAGCCGCCGACTCCGACGATCAGTGCCGTCGCCATGACGCCGGCGGTCTCGACGAGCCCGAAGTACCACGTCGACACGCGGACGCTGTGCACATGCGAGTCGTAGAGATCGCGATTCGACTGCTTGAAGCGCCGCTGCTGCTCGGGCTCACGGGCATATGCCTGGATCACACGGACACCGGCGATGCCCTCTTGCAGCGTCGACAGGTTCTGGCCGATGTTCTCGCGTACGTCGAGGTACGCCGCGTTGGAGTCGCGCTGGAACTTGCGGGAGGCAACGACGATGACGGGCAGCACGAGCATGCCCACCAGCGTCAGCTGCCACGACGTGACGAGCGCCAACACCAGAGCGAACCCCACGAGCAGGATTGCCGACACGAACTGGAGCAGACCGAACTGCACCAGTTCGCTCATCGACTCGACGTCGGAGGTCATGCGGGCCACGAGCACGCCCGATTTGTTGCGATCGAAGAATGCGAGCGACTGCTTCTGGATGTGGTCGAAAACCCGCACCCTCAGCGCCCGCAGGAACCCCTCGCCGGCACGATTGATGAGCACGTACTGCTGGCGCGCGGCGAAGTACGCGACGACCGTGAGCACCATGTAGAAGATCACCGCGTTGCGCAGCACTCCGCTGTCGCCTGGCGGCGTGAGGCCGTTGTCGATCGCCCAGCCGAGGATGACGGGCCCGAGCACCACACCGAGCGTCGACAAGGCAGTGAAGGCGAGCGCGCCAGCGATCGTCTTGCGGAATGGTCGCGCCATGCCCGCGGTGCGACGCAACACCTTCTTCGCTTCGTCGGCGTCGAGACGATCCTCGTCGGAGATCGCTCCCATCCCGTACATCAGTCACCCCCCACCGGAGTCGGCGACTCGGCATCGACCGTCCCCGGCGCAGCAAGTTCGGAGCGTTGCTCGTCGTCCTCCTCGGCCATCGCGGCGAGCACATCGCGATATCGCGGCTCGCGATCGAGCAGATTCTGGTGCGGACCCGACGCCACGACACGTCCCTGGTCGAGCAGAACCACCGTGTCGGCGAGCGCAATCGTGCCGGGCCGGTGCGCGATCACGATCGTCGTGCGGCCCTCCATCACCGTCGACATGGCCGTGCGGATCTCGTGTTCCTTCGACGGGTCGACCGCGGAGGTCGCGTCGTCGAGCACCAGTACCCGTGGATCGGCGAGGATCGCCCTGGCGATCGCGATTCGCTGACGTTGGCCGCCCGACAGCGAGAACCCGCGCTCGCCGAGCAGCGTGTCGTACGCCTCCGGCAGACCCATGATGAAGTCGTGTGCACCGGCGAGTCGCGCCGCCCGCTCGATCGACTCCTGGTCGGCGTCGGGTTCGGCGAACGCGATGTTGGCGGCCACCGTGTCGTGGAACAGCAGCGTGTCCTCGAAGACGACGCCGACCGCGCGCCGCACATCGCGAACGGGCAGGTCGCGCACGTTCACTCCGTCGATGCGCACGCGCCCTTCATCGACGTCGTAGAAGCGAACCAGCAGCCGGGCGACGGTTGACTTGCCGGAACCCGTCGCACCGACCAGGGCAACGGACTCGCCGGGTGCCAGATCGAGATCGAACCCTTCCAGCACAGGCGCATCGGGGTCGTAGCCGAAGCGAACACCACGGAACTCCACTGCACCGGCGTGCTCGGCAGGTGGCAGTCGGAGCGGGCGTTCGGGATCGGTGATCATCGGCGCCGTTCCGAGAACTTCGTTGACCCGCTCGAGTGCCGCCCCGGCGCGCTGCGCCCACGCGATGGTCATGCCGAGCATCCGCAACGGCGACACGAGCAGAGCGACGTAGAAGTTGAACTGGACGAGTTGGCCGACTGTGAGGTCGCCGTTGATCACCTGCATGCCACCGATCGCCAGCACGGCGATGAGACCCAGCTGCGGCAACAGTTCGATGGCGGGAAGGTATTTGGCGCGCACCTGGGCGGCGCTGATCGACGCCGCCTGGATGTCATCGGCCTCCTTGCGCAGCCGCGCCGACTGCACCTCCTCGGCGCCGAACCCCTTCACCACGCGCACGCCGCCGACGGTTTCCTCCACGACCGTGGCGAGCTCCGCCTGCTCCATCTGCACCTGGAGAACCGCACCGTGGATCGAGTGCGAGAAGCGACGACCCGCAATGTTCACGAACGGCAGTGGCGCGAGGGCGACGAGGGCGAGCTTCCAGTCGGTCACGAACAGGATCACCGACACGGCGATGATCATCGAGAAGTTCGAGATCGTGATCGGGATCATCACCACGAACGACTGGATCTGGTTGAGGTCGCTCGACGACCGGCTCATGAGCTGACCGGTCTGAGAACGATCGTGGTAGCCGATGTGCAGCGACATGATGTGGTCGAACAACTGCTCGCGCAAGCGGGTCTCGGTCCAACGCGCTTCGCGGAACGCATAGAAGCGGCGCAGCGCTGTGAAGGTACCGACCAACACCCCGGCGATCGCGATGAGAGAGACCCACAGCCACAGCATGTCGTCCCGCTCGATGCCACGGTCGATGCTGTAGCGCACGAGCAACGGCACCGACACCTTGCAGACCATCCACAACAGACCGATGACGCTGCCGATGATCAGGTTCTTGCGCTGCGCCTGGAGCGTCGACGACAGCAGCTTCCAGCGCGAGGGAGCATCGTCCGCGCTGATGTCGGGCGGCGCGAACTCACTCATCGGAAC
>JBGTEH010000190.1:0-9243 GCA_041747915.1 Ilumatobacteraceae bacterium | reverse complement strand
GCTGCGCGGCTCCTCGAAGCCGACGTCGCCGACATCGTCGTCGACACCGCCAACGGCACCCTCGGCGTCGCCGGCGTGCCCGCCCAGGCCATCGGGTGGGGAGATCTCGCCGCACGAGCCGCCGAGGTGGGCGAGCAACTCGACGGTGAGTTCGACTTCCACCAGGACGGCGCCACGTTCCCGTTCGGCGCGCACATCGCCGTGGTCGAAGTCGACATCGAGACCGGCAAGGTCGTACTCGTGCGCCACGTCGCCGTCGACGACTGCGGCACCGTTCTCGCTCCGCTGCTGGTGGAGGGTCAGCAGCACGGCGGCATCGCGGCGGGCGTCGGCCAAGCGCTGTTCGAGGAGGTGACCTTCGACGGCGACGGCAACCCGGTCACGTCGAACCTTGCCGACTACGGCATCCCGAGCGCCGCCGAACTGCCCTCGTTCGAAACGCACTCGACGCAGACCCCGACCCCGCTCAACCCCTTGGGCGCGAAGGGCATCGGGGAGGCGGCCACCATCGGCTCCACCCCGGCGGTGCAGAACGCCGTGATCGATGCGATCTCGCATCTCGGGGTGCGCCACATCGATCTGCCGTGCACGCCCGAGCGTGTGTGGTCGACGATCCGCGACGCTCTTGCCGGGACGCTCGCCGACCCGTGGAGCGAACCGCCCGATGTGTTCGCCCGCCTCCGCGCCACCGACGACGTCGCCGAGGAGGACGCCGAAGGAGCCGCGGCCGCCGACGGCATCTGACCCGTAACGCTGGTGTCAGACACCAGCGTTACACGGGGCGGTAGTGGGAATCGAGGCGGGGACGGGTGGCACCGTCGAGAGCGACGAGGCCGTCGTCGACGAGCTTGACCAGATGGGCGAGCACGCTGCGGCGTGCGGGCTTGTGGAGTTCCTTGCGGACGTTGGCGTACAGGATCTCGACCATCGCCGGGATGGTGTCGAGCCCATCGCGGACAGCGTCGAGTACCTGCGCTTCACGCTGCAGGCGGTGCTCGACGAGTTCACCGACGAACCTCGCCGGGTCGGCGATCGGCGGGCCGTGCGTCGGGATGGCGACATCGTCGCGGCGGCCGGCGACCAGGCGGAGTGAGTCGAGGTAGGCCGCCATGTCGCCGTCGGGCGGCGCCACCACCGTGGTGCTCCAGCCCATCACGTGATCGCCGGTGAAGAGGCTTCGCGTCGTGCCGTCGTCGAGCGTGAAGCACGTGTGGTTCGACGTGTGGCCCGGCGTGTGCAGCGCGGTCATCACCCACCCGTCTGCGGCGGCGACGACGTCGCCGGTCCTGCAGCTGACGTCTGGCGTGAAGGCCCGATCGGTGGATTCCTCGACGACCGTTTCATCGATCGTCGACTCCTCCACCGCTGGTTCCTCCGCAGTGGACTCTTCGACGACGGGGTCGTCGCCGATGTCCCACGTGTCGGCGCCGTGGGGTCCGAACGCGATGGTCGGAGCGCCCGACTCGGCGGCCAGCCAGGCGGCGAGCGGTGAGTGATCGGCGTGGCAGTGCGTCACGAGGATCGCCCGCACGGCACACCCTTCGAGCGCGGCCGAGAGTGCCGCGCGATGGGTGTCGAGCTGGGGTCCTGGATCGATCACGACCACGTCGCCACGCCCGTCGACACCGCCGCCGACGATGAAGGTGGCCGTACCGTGGTACGTGAACTTCGAGGGATTGTGGGCGATCACCCGACGCACGAGCGGTACCAGCGGCTCGGCTGCGCCGTAGGTGAACGAGCCGCCGTCGAGGGTCAGGAACTCCATGCTGTGTTCCCCGGAGTCCACGCCAGTGGTTCGATCCGACCGACGGGACGACCGTGGCCGAGCACCGGGACCACCGCAAGACCGGGCGTCGATGAGGCGAGTGCGTCGACATCGACGCCGAGCATGCGCAGGGCTTCGGGGATCACCGCCTCACGCGCCTGCATCGATCCGTCGGCGATCTTGAAGGCGACCGCTCGTCCGTCGGCCGTCGCCATGGCCATTACGCCCGCAGCACCCTCCTTCGCGATCAGGCCGGGAACCGCACGCATCCACACGGTGGCCTCGAAGCTCGGGCCGCCGACCATCACGGGATGGGTCCGCATGGCGCGGCCGACCGCCGTGTCGGTCGACGACAGCTGGGCGAACGCTCCGGCCAGTTCGTCGAGCCCGATCGCATGCGTCGGAGCGCCACACCCGTCGACGCCGACGTGACGAACCGCGCACCCGAGGTCGCCGATGGACGCCACGATCGCCACCTGGAGCGGATGCTCGATGTCGAGATACGACTCCGGCGTCCAGTTGTTGACCATGCAGGTCGCGAGCATGGCTGCGTGCTTGCCCGAACAGTTCTGCCGCAACGACGACTCGGGAAATTCGTGATGATGATCGCACAACGCGTACGACGGCGTGTTCTGCAACGCCGTCTCGTCGAGTCCGTGCCGAGCGAGGATCGCACTCACCGCAGCGAGGTGCACCGGTGATCCCTCGTGGCTGGCGCACGCCACCGCGAGCAGCTCGTCGGGAAGGTCGAGCCCCATCGCCACCATCGCGTGGGCTTGCATCGGCTTGAGGCTCGAGCGCGGATACACCACCGCATGTGGATCACCGATGTGGGCGATGATCGATCCGTCCCCGTCGAGCGCCACACCCGCGCCGTGGTGAAGCGATTCGTCGAACCCACTGCGGGTCGCTACGGCAATCGGCGCGAACGCGTCGTCGAAGCGAGTCACGTCGGCTCAGCCGCTGGAGGTGGATCGGCTGTGCGCCGGCTCTTCGGGGGTGGAATCGAGGTGAGGTGGCTGTCGATCACGTCGTATCGGTTACCCCACTCGCTGAGGAACGCCTGCGCCATCGCGGCCGCAGGCAATGCCAAGATGGCGCCGACGAACCCGAGCAGCGCCGCGCCGGCGAGCGCAGCACCGAACGCGATCGCCGGATGCAGCTCCATCGTGCGAGCGGTGATGCGCGGCGCGAAGAAGTAGTTCTCGATCTGCTGGTACACGACGATGAACACGATGATGATGAACGCGTTCAGCGGCGAGTCGACGAGCGTCAACAACACCGGCAGGATCCCCGCCAGATAGGTGCCCACGACGGGAAGGAACTGGCTGACGAGACCCACCCACAGCGCCAGCGCGATCGGCGCCGGCGTGCCGATCGACTGGAACACGATCCAGTGGAAGAACGCCGACAGCAAGGCCAGCAAGGCCCGCGAGTAGAGATAGCCGCCCGTTTTGTTGATCGCCAGCTCCCACGCCTGCAGTACCCGGGCCTGGCGGGCGGGCGTCAGACGAGAGCAGATGTCGCGCCGAAGGCGTGGTCCGTCGGCGACGAGGTAGTACGTGAACAGCAGCACCGACAAGGCTTGGAAGATCACCGCCACGACCGTGAGCGACAGGCGCACGGCTTCGTCGCTCTGCGAACGGATGAACTCCTGAACTCGTCCATCGGGGTCGTTGAACTCGCCGATCACGTCCTGCGGGTCGATGTTGGTGCCGAAGTTGTCGTTGAGGAAGCCGACGGTGTCGGTGATGTAACGGTCGGAATCCGCGAGGAGGTCTGCGATCTGGGTGCCCACCAGCGTGCCCACCGCGACGGCGAAGATCAGGAAGGCCGCCAACACTCCGAGCAGGATCAGGATCGTGGCACGGCCGCGTCGCCAGCCTCTGGCAGCGAGGCGGTTCACGCCAGGCTCCACGGCGAGCGACAGGAAGATCGAGACGAGGATCAGGATCAACAGACTCGACAGGCGGTGGAACACGTAGCGAGCGGTGAAGGTGAGCAGGAAGCCCAACCAGAACACCACCACTGCCGGTACGGCCCACCGCGGAAGCGTACGATCGGTGGCTCGCCGGTTGAACCGTCGTCCCGTGCCGTCGGTCGGGCCGGAACCGCCGGTGTCACCCGTTGCGGCGACCTCGTCGGGAGATTCCTCGGGCACGCTCGGATGGTACTCACGAAGCCGTGACACGATGGGGTCAATGGATCTACGCGAATGGCTGGGCGAGCAGATCCGTGGACGCGTGATCGGGCCGGATGCGCCACAACGCCGGATCGAACTGTTCGACACCGATGAACCGGGATGGTTCGACGCGGACGCGCCGATTCGGCGAGTTCACGGTGATGCATCGATGTTCGTCGGTGGTCTGCGGGCGCTGCTGTTCCAGTCGCTGCATCCACTCGCCATGGCGGGCGTTGCGGCGCATTCCGATTACCGCGCCGATCCGTGGGGGCGCCTGCAGCGAACGGCCGACTTCCTCGCCGCGACCACGTTCGGGCCGGCGTCGCAGGCGCAGCGCGCTGTCGACACCGTGCACCGAGTACACGAACGCGTCGTGGGCGTTGCGTCCGACGGCCGCGCGTACTCGGCGAACGATCCCCATTTGCTCGAGTGGGTGCACATCGCCGAGCTCGACAGCTTCCTCGCCGCCCACGACCGCTACGGCGAGAACCCACTCGTCGGCGACGAACGCGATCGCTATGTTGCCGAGTCGGGTGTCGTCGCTCGTGCGCTCGGCGTGGTCGATCCACCGGAGACCGAGTCAGCGCTGCGGGCTCGTCTGGGCGAGTACCGCTCGGAACTACGCGGAACCACCGAGGCCCGCGACGCCGCCCGGTATCTGCTGATCCGACCGCCGCTTCCGCTCGCGGCCCGACCCGGCTATGGGCTGATCGCCGGCTCCGCCGTCGCACTGATGCCGACGTGGACTCGGATGCCGCTGCGCCTGCCGTGGTTGCCGGTGTCCGAGGCCGTCGCACTCCGCCCAGCCGGCGAACTGGTCACCCGCACCATCCGCTGGGCCATCCCCGCCTGAGCGCCCGACTTCCCCTCCCATTCTGTTTGCGGCGCACTTTCGGTGAGGCGGGTCACCCAGATCGCGCCGCAAACGGGGTGGGCGCAAACGGGGTGGTGGGGTCAGCGGGTGGGGTCAGCGGGTGGCGGTGCGGGTCAGCGCGTCGGCGAGGTCGCCACGGGGCATCACCTCGACGCCGGCGTGGAGGCCGAGCCACTGCGCCATCGCGGCCAACTCCGATGCCAGTTCCGCGGCCACGTAGCCCCGGTTGATCCCGGGCTCGCCGTACGAGCCCTGCACGAGAAGACGCCCGCGCGCCCGATCCGCCTTCAGGTCGACACGCGCAACCAGTTCGTCTCCGAGCAGGAACGGCAACACGTAGTACCCGTACTGGCGCTTCGGTGCCGGCACGTAGATCTCGATGCGATACCGGAACCCGAAGAGCCGCTCGGTGCGGTCACGGTTCCAGACCACAGGATCGAAGGGGCTCAGCAGCGCTCGGGCTCGCACGCGCCGCGGCACGATTGCATCGGGGTGTAGATACGCCGGCTTGGGCCACCCCTCGACCGACGTCCCGATCAACCGGCCCTCCTCGACCAACTCGCCGATGAGCGGACGGCACGGTGGATTGCGTTGACGGTGATAGTCGGTGAGGTCCTCGAACGTGCCGATGCCATGGTGTCGCGCGGCCTGCACCAGCAATTCCTTGCGAGCGTCGATCTCCGACGGGGTCGGCAGCGCCAGGATCTCGGCGGGGATCACCCGCTCTGCAAGGTCGTACTCCCTGGCGAAGTCGTTGGGTCGACGAATCGCCGCCACTTCGCCGGTGTAGAAGAGATGTTCGAGCGCGATCTTGCCGTCGTCCCAGTCCCACCAGGTTCCCTTCGGCGCGACGCGCTGGTTCAGGTCGCCCGCCACGATTGGACCCTCGTCGCGAATGCGCAGCAGCACCTCGTCGACGAACTCCGGGCGACGGTGGCGCAGCGCGGCGACCGCCTTCCAGCGATGATCAGAGTTCATCTGCCAACGGAGGTAGGGATGCAGCGAAACCGGCACGTGGCTCGCCTCGTGCACCCAGTACTCGAACAGCTCACCGGCGCGGCTGGCGTCGTGGATCAGCGAACGGGGATGCGCGCCCAGCCGGGCGAACAACGGCAGCTCCTGGCTTCGCACGAGCACGTTGACCGAGTCGATCTGGATGAGCCCCATCCGGTCGACGATGCGGCGCAGGTGTCGGCGGTCGACGCGTCCGGTCGGGCGCGGGTCGGTGAAACCTTGGGCTCCGAGCGCGATTCGGCGTGCCTGAGCCGCCGAGAACTCGGCCGACCTCGCCACGCCCACGGCCGCTCAGTCGTCGGCGACGGTGATGGCGACCGCGTTGATCACCACGTCGGTCTTCGGCTTGTCGCCGCCGCCGGTGGGCACACGCTGCATCTCGTCGACGATGTCGAGACCCTTCACGACCTGACCGAACAGGCTGTACGACGGAGGCAGGCCCACGCCCGACGAACCCGACACGATGAAGAACTGGCTGCCGTTGGTGTGGGGTCCGGCGTTGGCCATCGCCACGGAGCCGATCTGGTACTCACGCGGCTTGGGGAGCTCGTCCTCGAAGCGGTACCCGGGGCCGCCCCGGCCGGTGCCGGTCGGGTCGCCGCCCTGGCACATGAAGCCGTTGATGATCCGGTGGAAGATCACGCCGTCGTAGTAGTGGTGCAACGCGAGGAACACGAAGTTGTTGACCGTGGCCGGCGCCTTGATGGCGTCGAGCGCAATGACGAGTTCACCCATCGACGTCGACAGGGTGGCGGTGTAGCGCTTCGACGGGTCGATGCCCATCTCGGGAGCTTCCTTGAAGTCCTGGGTCTTGGGCGCGGAACCGTCGAAGGAGGGGAATGCTGTAGCCATGGCCCGTGACCCTATCTGCGCGATGTGCGGGCCCGACCGGCGGTGGGCGCGCGGTATCGTCACGCCGTGGCCGACACCCCGACGACCCCGTCAGTCCAACCAGCCGACGCTCAGCCAGTGCCGCTCGAGGTCGACCTCGACGCCGTCGAGCGCGACCTTACCGCTGTGGAGGTGGCACTCGGCCGACTCGCTGACGGCACCTACTGGACCGACGAGGTGACCAGCCAATCGATCTCCGAACAGGTCCTGGTCGACGACCCGCTCTCTCGGCGGGCGTGATGCAGAGAAAGGCTCTTGCCTCCATCGCCTCAGTGCTCGCGCTCGCCGCCGCGCTCGCAGCGGCAGCACAGAAGGCGAACGAGTCGCCGCTGACGAGCCGCTTCAACCGTTCGACTCGGGTATGGAAGCTGACGGCGCGCAACTCTGCTCGGTTCGCCGTGTCGCGCGTCCGCGGGATCGGATCGGCCGAGGAGCGCCGGGCGCAGCTCGACGAGCAGTTCGCGATCCGCACGGCGGAGGACGTCGCCAAGGAACTCGGGGAGATGAAGGGTGTGTTGATGAAGGCCGGCCAGCTGGTCAGCTTCATCTTCGAAGCGTTGCCGGACGAGGCGCAGGAGGCGCTCGCCACCCTCCAGGCGGACGCCGCCCCGATGGCGCCGACTCTCGCCGCAGGTGTCGTGAAGGCCGACTTCGGCAAGCCCCCCGAAAAGCTGTTCCTCGACTGGGCCGACATGCCGGTCGCAGCGGCGTCGATCGGCCAGGTCCACCGGGCGGTCACGCACGACGGACGCGATGTTGCGGTCAAGGTGCAGTACCCGGGGGTGCACGAGGCGATCGAGAGCGACCTCGACGCCGCCGAGGTGATGTACGCGATGTTCTCCTCGATGATGCTCAAGGGCCTCGACGCGAAAGGGCTCGTCGACGAGTTGCGCGACCGGATGCGTGAAGAACTCGACTACTCGATCGAGGCCGCCAACCTCGCCGAGTTCGAGTCGCGCTTCCAGGGCCACCCATGGGTCCGGATCCCCAAACTGGTGCCAGAGTTGAGCAGCGCTCATGTCCTCACCACCGAGTGGATCGACGGAATGACGTTCGATCAGTTCCGCACGACCGAGTCGTACGAGACCAAGCAGCGCGCAGCCGAGGTGGTCTGGCGCTTTGCCCAGGGCGCGATCATGCGCCACGGAATCTTCAACGGCGACCCGCACCCGGGCAACTACAAGTTCCACCACGACGGCAGCGTCAGCTTCCTCGACTACGGCCTGGTGAAGCGGTGGTCGCCGGGCGAATGGGAGTCGCTGCGTCCCACCGTCGACGCGATCATCGTCGAACGCGACCCGGATCTGCTCGTCGCCGCGATGGTCGAATCGAAGTTCCTTCCCGCCGATCACAGTCTCGATTCGCGCCTCGTGTTCGACTACGTGTCGAGTCCGTACATCCCCTACCTGACCGACGAGTTCACGTTCACCCGGGACTGGATGCGCGAGACGATCGCCAAGGTGTTCGACGTGCAGGGCCCGCACGCCCCGGTGATCGAGAAGCTCAACATGCCGCCCAGCTTCGTGATCCTCGATCGGGTCGTGTGGGGCGTGAGCGCAATCCTCGGCAAGCTCGAGGCGACGGGTCCGTGGCGGGCGATGCTGCTCGAGTACATCGCCAACGGCGAGCCGGCCACCGACCTCGGCCGAGCCGAAGCCGCCTGGGCCGCCGGCCGCCCCATCGCCTGATCCTCCGGCGACCGCCGACCGGGTCGGACGGAGTCGCACGAGATCGTTAGCGTCGGCGCGATGACCGACACGACCGCCACCGAGTCGACCGCACGGGCACCGTTCGCGCCATGGGATCGCCGCGACATCCCGGGTTCATTCAGCGTGGAAGACACGGCGCGCCGCGTCGGCAACTACAAGTGGACCGAGATGAAGCTGTTCGAAGCACTCGGCGGGTGGATCGCGACCGTGCCCGAACTCGACGTGAAGATGCGCCTCGGTACCCACTGCTACCACCACGCCTGGCACGCCGACCTGTGGCACAAGCGCCTGCCCGAGCTGCGCGAGATGAAGCCGGAGCGCCTGACGGTCCCTGCCAACGAGGCAATGGAACGGTTCATCGAGGCAATGACCGAGCCCGAGTCGCCGGAGATGACGATCGAGAAGCTGGTCGGGGTCTACCGGGTCCTCATCCCCCGATTCATTGCCGCGTACACGTACCACCGCAACAACACGAGCGAGATCACCGACGCACCGACGATCCGATCGATCGACTTCATCCTGCTCGACGAGTTCAACGACTGGCGCGACGGCGAGATGCTGCTGCAGTCGCTGATCACCACGCAGCAACACGTGGAACGAGCGACCGCCCACCAGGCCCGACTCGACGCGCTGATGGTGCAAGCGGGCGGGATCACCGGATTCGATAGCATCGGCATGGCGGCACACACCAGCAACGAGGGGGGCGCCTGATGCGTCAGTTCTTTCCGGTCGAAGACTTGGCTCGCGACGAGCGGTTCGTGCAGACGAACATGGCCGAACGGATGAAGGACGGCCGCACCGTCCTCGA
>JBGTEH010000189.1:0-9209 GCA_041747915.1 Ilumatobacteraceae bacterium | reverse complement strand
ACCTCGGCGAGCGTGCGTGTCCAACTGACCGCGCCGGTCGCCGACACCGGCCCCGACTCGGCGACCGGCGTCGCCTCGAGCGACGACTCGTCGAACGCCGGCTCGACCGTGCAGACCTACGTCACCACTGCTCCCGGCGCCAGCGTTGTGTCGCGAGGCGTCGCCGCAGCACTCACTTCGGCAGCGATCACCGTCACGATCACCCGGGGCACCGACCTGCCATCGTCCATCGGCTTCGACCGATTCTCGGCGACCGCCACCCTCGACACCCCCAACGGCACCATCATCACCTCGGTCGGCGGCGAAGCCCTCTTCGTCGGCGGCGTCTGGCGCCTCCGGGGCCGCACGTCGATCACCAGCGGCTCGTGGAACGTCACGGGTGGGTCAGGTGGCTTCAGCGCCGACATCGCAATCGGCGACCCGCTGACGATGGCCGACGACTCGATCTCGTGGCGCCTCGACGCCCTCGCCACCGGTTGACCCCTCTCGCCGATTGACCCTGTCGGCGCGCAGGACGACTACCGTGGCGACGTGAACTCGGTGCGGGATCCGGTAGGCCCGCAACCCAGCACGCCCACGTCACCCGAAGCGATCGCCCCTGGGAACGCCCGACGACGCCTCGACATCGTGGTCCTCACCGATCTGCGATTCCCCGGGGGCACCTCGAGCAGTCTCGCCGACGAGCTGCGCGCTGCGGCCGCCGGCGGCTACGCGATCGGTGTGTTGCACCTCGCGAATCCGCGCCTCAGCCGCGGCGCCGCCGTGCACCCCGAACTACGCGACCTGCTCGACGAGGGCATCGCACAGTTGGTGCTGCCCGGCGAATCCGTCCGCGCCCGAGTGGCGATCGTCAAGCACCCGATGGTCTTTTCGACATGGATCGGCGGGAAACTTCCGATCGACGTCGACATGGTCATCGTCAACGTCGGCCAGGTTCCCGACGACCGCAGCGGCACCTACTACGACGCCGTGGCGGTCGACCAACACATCACCGAGGCACTCAGGGTCAGCCCTCTGTGGATACCCGTCAGCCCGATGGTGCGTGCGACCCTGCACGGCGTGAGCCTCGCTGCGCAAGATTGGGTGGAGATCACCGACTGCGCCGCCTGGCAACCACGGTCCCCGGCGGTCACCTCTCCCGACGACGATCCGGCGGCCGACGATCCGGCGGTGAGCGACGACCGGCTGGTGATCGGTCGGCACAGCCGTCCCGACCGCCTGAAATGGCCGAGCGACCCCGACCAGCTCCGCGCCGCATATCCCACCGACGGCAGTGTCAGGGTGCGCGTGCTCGGCGGTGCCGACGCCGTGGGCGACATCCTCGGCGACGTTCCCCCGGCCTGGGATGTGATCCCGTTCGGCGCCATGGCCCCGGCGCAATTCCTGGCCGACCTCGACGCCTTCGTGTATTTCCATCATCCCGACCTCACCGAAGCGTTCGGCCGTACCATCCTCGAGGCGCTCGTCGCCCGAGTGCTCGCCGTCGTGCCACGACACTTCGAGCCGCTCTTCGGAGACGCCTGTCTCTACGCGACGCCAGAAACGGCGATCGACGTCGTCCGCGCCATGATCGCCGATTCGGGCGCACACCGTGCCCAGCTCGATCGAGCCTCGTCGATCGCCTCCCAACGCTTCAGCCACGAGGCCCATCGAGAACGTCTCGCCAAGTTGATCGGCCCACCCGCAACCGCCGTGGACGCCGAAC
Source organism: Ilumatobacteraceae bacterium (assembly GCA_041747915.1). Lineage (GTDB taxonomy): Bacteria > Actinomycetota > Acidimicrobiia > Acidimicrobiales > Ilumatobacteraceae > Sva-07. Next base: position 7,504 of record JBGTEH010000189.1, on the reverse strand, counting down.
GAGCCGCACCATCGCTCGACCTTCTACCGCCCGGCATGCGCTGCTCGACGACGTTGACATTGGTGGCCTGCCTCGGCGCGCCGCAGGCCGACGTCGAGCGGCTGCTGCAGAGGCTCGACGAGCACCGCCGCCGAGCCCCCGGATTTGTTCCCGTTGTTGTCGTCACGATCGCCCGACCCGATCTCGCTGTCGAACTCGGGATCGAAACCCGGGTGATCACCAGTCGTCGCAACTGGACGAACACCGACGAGGCCTGGCACGACTACGCCCAACGGCGACTCCGTCAACTCGCGGCCCACTACGACGTCGACAACGTAGCGGTGGCCGACCCCATCCACCCCGACGCCTGGATCGCCCTCCAGATCCGAGCGCAACGAGACACAGATGACATCACCGCCGGCTGAGTCGTCGCCCCCGATGATCACGCGGTTCGGCGACTACCGCACGACGCTCGGCAACCCGGACCTCCGAGCATCGATCGCCGAGCAAGCCGGCGTCGATGCGACCTGGCTCGGCGCCCGCCTCGACGTGTCGTTGGCCGAGGCGCGTTTCGCACTCCAGTTCGTCGCGCCGCTCTTGACCGACGCCGGCCGCGTGCTCGAGGTGGGTGCGGGCCTGGGCCTGCTGTCCAGCTTCCTGTCGACTACCGGTGTCGACATCACGACGATCGAGCCCGGGGGCGAGGGATTCGACGGCTACCGAGATACAGGTCGAGCGATCCGGGCTGCATTGGGCGTCGACCACCCGACACACGATGTTGCTGTAGAGGACGTCGATCGAGAACTGCTCGGCGGCACGTTCGACGTAATCTTCTCAAACAACGTGCTCGAACACGTCCATGACGTCGGCGCTGCCCTGACCTGCCTCGACGCACTCCTCGCTCCCGGCGCGACGATGGTGCACAACTGCCCGAACTACGCGGTGCCGTACGAACCGCACTTCGGGGTGCCGCTCCTCCCGCTCCGGCCCGGAGCAACGGCGAGAATCCTCCCGCGACGCGTCACCGACACCGGCCTGTGGCGGTCACTCAACTTCGTGACCGTGAGTGACATCCGCTCGATCGCGACGAACTGCGACGCCCACGTGACGTTCGAGCGTGGTCTCCTCGCAGACGCCTTCGACCGCCTTCGCGAACCCGAGTTCGCGGCACGACACACGGCGCTCGCCCGGCTTGCACCGATCCTCCGACCGCTCACCCGCGTCCTGCGCACACTGCCCGCGTCGATGACAACGCCGATGATCTTCCGCTGGACCCGACCCACCTCCTGACGCGCCGGCGCGTCAGGAACTCGCCGACAACGCCCGTTGCTCAGGGAGCTGCGTTGTTCAGGGAGCTGCGTTGTTCAGGGAGCTGCGTCGTGCTCGGTCGGCGCGACCACCGTCGAGGTGGTCGGAGCGGGCGTGGTGGTCGAACGCACGACGTATTGCGGGCGCCCCATCGAACGGAGGTGGATCCGACCGATGTACTCCCCGATCACACCGAGACTGGCCAACTGCACGCCCGAGAAAAGTGTCAAACTGGCCGCCAGGAACGTGAAACCGGCGACCTCGGAATCGCCGAACACGTACCGGATCAGGATGAAGGCCAACATCATGAACCCGAACGAGGCGAACATCAGCCCGAGGATGCTCACCCACCGCAACGGGCGCACGCTGTAGCCGGTGATCATGTTCACCGCGTGGCGGACGAGCCGGCGAGTGGTGTAACCCGACTCGCCAGCGGCACGAGGCTGCTGATCGATCTCGATGTCGGTGATGCGATTCGTGGCCCAGTTGAGCACGACATCGATCGAGATCGACGGATCGCGCACGTTTCGGGTGGCGGCGACCAGTTCGGCACGAAAGGCCCTGAACGCACTCGACCTCGGGTACACGTCGGGGCCGAGGGCGGCGGCCATCACCCGTTTCGTCACCCGCGACGCCACGTTGCGGTGCGCCTGCTGCTGTTCTTTCCGCGGCCGGCCGTAGATCAGATCGACGTCGTCGGTCAATGCCGCAAGCAGACGGGGCACCTCGCGCGGTGGTTGCTGGAGATCGTCGTCCATCGTGACGATGACCGGATGACGGGCCTGGCGAAGCCCTGCGAGCAACGCATTGTGCTGACCGTAGTTGCGCAGCAGCTGCATGCCGATGATCGCCGGAAATTCCGCTGCGAGGCGCTCGACCTCGGGCCAGGTGGTGCTGTCCGGGCTGCCGTCGTCGACCAGGATGATCTCGAACTCGCCGACAACCGGCGCAACGTGCTCGAGCAACTCGACGCACAGTTGGCGCAGGGTGCCGGGGGAGCGATACGCCGGGATGACGACCGACACACCCGACAGCGGAATCGCCGGCGAACTCACGCGCGATGCTGTTGGCACTCAGGGCGGACCATCTCTCCGTAGTATAGCCGTCGCATGTTGCCGCCGATTCCATTCAACCGCCCGTGCCTGGTCGGCCATGAACTCGCCAACATCGAGCAGGCGATCGCCTTCGGACACTCCGCGAGCGGGGGCCCGTTCACCAAGCAGGTCACCGACCTGCTCCGGGAATGGCACGGCGCCGCCGACGTGCTGCTCACCACGTCGTGCACCGACGCACTCGAGATGTCGGCGATGCTGATCGGGATCGAACCGGGCGACGTCGTCGTGCTCCCGTCATTCACGTTCACGTCGACGGCGCTCGCCTTCGCACGGCAGGGAGCACGCCTGCGCTTCTGCGATATCGACCCGACGACGCTCGGGATCGACCCCGACCACGCTGCCGCCTCGATGGACGACCGGGTGAAGGCGATCGTCACCGTCCACTACGCCGGCGTCCCCAGTTCGGTCGACGAACTCGCCAAGATCTCCCACGACCACGGTGCCGCACTGGTGGAGGACAACGCCCACGGCCTGTTCGCCACCCACAACGGGCAACCGCTGGGCACGTGGGGGCGGATGTCGACCCTCAGCTTCCACGAAACCAAGAACTTCATCTGCGGCGAGGGCGGCGCCCTCGTGCTCAACGACGAACGCGACGTCGACCGGGCCCACCTCCTGCTCGACAAGGGAACGAACCGCCAGCAGTTCATGGACGGCCTCGTCGACAAGTACACCTGGCAGGACCTCGGTTCGTCGTTCGGTCCGAGCGACCTGCTGGCCGCCTTCCTCTACGCCCAGCTCGAGTCGGCCGAGCACGTGCGTGCTGCCCGTCGACGGGTGTCGATCCGGTACCGCGAACTCCTCCAGCCGCACTGCGACGAACTTGCCGTCACTCTGCCCCACGAACCGGCCACGGCCACGCCCGCCGACCACATGTTCTACGTGCTGCTCCCCACGAGCGGACTGCGCACCCGGGTGCTGGAACGCCTGCGAGCCGACGGCATCGGCGCCACCTTTCACTACGTGCCCCTCCACTCGTCGCCCGCCGGGCGCAAGTTCGCCGACCGTGAGCAGGCGTGCCCCGTCACCGACGACGTCAGCGCGCGTCTGCTGCGGCTCCCGTTCTTCAACGACCTCACCGAAACCGACGTCGAACGCGTCGTCGACTCCTTCGTCGCAGCAGTGAGGCTCGGGTGAGTCACCACGACACACAGCGGACCGGAGGGGAGCGACATGGCATTTCTCACTGACGACGAACTCGACGCCTGCGGCTTCCGTTCGCTCGGACGCAACGTGCTCATCAGTGACAAGGCATCGATCTACCAGCCCGAGCTGATCAGCATCGGCGACCACTCACGCGTCGACGACTTCTGTGTGCTCTCCGGCGAGATCACGCTCGGACGCAACGTGCACCTGGCCGTCTACAACAACCTCACCGCAGGCCGGGCGAACATCTCGATGGGTGACTTCAGCACTCTCGCCTACGGTTGCCATCTCGTCGCCCAGAGCGACGACTATTCCGGGCGCACGATGGCCAATACGACCGTGCCCGACCGCTTCAAGGTCGAGACGTCGGAGCCGATCACGATCGGTCGTCACGTCATCCTCGGCACCGGCACGGTCGTCCTCCCCGGGGTCGACATCGCCGAGGGCACGTCGGCCGGCGCCCAGACACTGATCACCCGATCGACCGAACCGTGGACCATGTACGTCGGCACCCCTGCCCGACGACTCCGCGGACGCTCGCGCGACCTGCTCCAGCTCGAGCAGCAGCTCATCGCGGAAGAGCAGGAGGAGGACTGATGGACGATGACACGGCAGCGCTGACCGACGCCAAACAGCGCGACCTCCGCATCGACCTTGCCGCCGTCGCAGCGGTGCTGTTCGTCTTCGTCGTGGGCACAGCAGCTGCGCTCGCACGCCGGGCAACCCTCGGCCACGACGAAGCGGTCTACGCGATCCGCGGTCGAGATCTCTCTGACGGATGGTCGACGATCTCAGGCCTTTACTGGGCGGACTATCGTGCGCCCGGCCTGTCGATGATCCTCAACCTCGCCGGCCGAGTCGTCGGCTTCCACGTCACAACCGCTCGGGCCGTGGTGGTGGGGGTGGCCTGTCTGATCCTGGTCGCTACCTGGATGCTCGGCCGCCAATACGGAGCCCGCTGGAGTGCTGTCGTAGCGATGGTGCTCCTGATCGCGTCGTCCGGTTTCACCGTCTCGTCGACCCAGCTCCTCGCCGACATCCCCGGCGCAGCATTTTCGATGTTCGCGATCGTGTTCTACGTCGCCGACCTGCGGCGCGGGTCGCTACGATGGTCTTTGCTCGCCACGCCGCTGCTGCTGGCAGCGGCGACGGTGTCGAGGTTCGGTGCCCCGTTCATGGTCGGCGCCGGACTGCTTGCCGCCTTCATCGTCGTGCTCCCCGACGTCTGGCGGCGACGCAACGTGATCGTCGTCGCCCAGTCCGCAGCGTTGGCCGTCGGCATCGCTCTGGTGTCGGCGCTGCTGCTCTCGACCCGGCTGCTCTCACTGACCGACGAGTCGCCGATCAAAGCCAACCAGCGCCTCACCGGAGGCAAGGACCTCAGCCCGACCACCGGCATGCGCGATCTGGCAGAGGTGCTCAATCCGTGGTCCGACTGGCCGGTGCCGATGTATTCCAAGGTGATGGCGGTGCTGCTCGGCGTCGGCGTGGTCGCCGGCGTCGTCGGTGCGGTCCGCAATCAGATCTCACGCCAACTGGTGGCCTTCGGACTGATCGCCGGGTTCGTCTCCACGGTGGCGATCACCGTGTCGGTCGGCTTGGTCGTGGCCAACTACCTCGTCATGTCGTTGCCGTTCTGGGTGCTCGCCGCGGGAGCCGGGCTAACCTGGCTCGGCAGCGTGGCAACGGGAGCTGTCAGCGAACGCAGCGGGCCACGACTCGTGATCCAGCTCGGCGCCGTGGCGGCCGGCACACTCGTCGTCGTCAGCTCGTTCGCCACGACGGTCGACTTCCACCAGGGGCTGGACGACCGTTTCTCGACCGTACGCGCTGCGAGCGTGGCCGCTGGCGCTACGCTCGGCGACGACTGCGCGTTGATCACCGGTACCGGGCCACAGATCGGCTACTACTCCGAATGCGCAGTCGGACCGTTCATCGGGCTGTACTTCGACGATCGAACGGGCCAGCAGGTGATCGACCGTTCGGTAGAGAACCTCGAGTCGGTGCGCGATCCCCGACTCGGTTGTGCAGCGATCGGCGTGGTCGTCATCGAACGAGGCAAACGCCAGCCGACCGAGGATCAGCTGGCAGACGATGCCCTGTTCGACGAGGCGGTCGTCGAATTCGGCCGGCCCGGCGAAAGGCTTCACCGGATCCAGGTCTTCACGCTCGATCCACACATCACGAGCGGCCCGCTCTGCGCCGGCACCTGACCCGACGGTGACGGCCCCGGAATCAGTTGGTGGCGACGACGATCGCGTGCGAGTACGGCGTGCGCAGGAGGTCGTGGCGCACCGTCACCTCGACCGACGAGAAACTGGCGGCCACCAGTTCACGCAGTTCGTCGGGGGATCGGACGAACTGACCACGGTCGCGACTGACCAGCAGGCGCGCCACCGGGTGCTGACCCTCGGTCAGCGTCGGATCGATCGAGACGAACCGACCACCCGGCACGAGCGCCTCTGAGGCCGACTGCAGGAGATCGGCCGCCTCGGACGGGTTGGTGTGGTGGAGCACACCGATCGCCATGACGATCGATCGGTCGTCGGACAACACCGGCAGCTCGTCGACGAACACGCCGCGGGCGCCGAAGCGCCGTGACGCATCGGCGATGTACCGCTCGCTCGGGTCGAAACCGATGTAGTCGACGCCCGCAAGTTGCTCCAGGATGTCGGCGGTGCCGCACCCGAGGTCGAGGACCCGATCGCCGGGGCGAGCGCGGATGATCTCCGCCGCGAGCACCTCGCGGAACCTTCCTGCACCGATCAGCCACTGCGCGAACCGGTAGACGGGCGCGAGCGACAAGATCGATCGCCAGCCGGTGGTGCGCTGGGATGGCGTGCTCGTTGGCGCAGTCATCGCGACCTCGACTCTCCTGATCGGCATCCGGAACAGACCGAACGCTACCGAACCATCCGGCCGTCGCTGCACGATGCGAACTCGTCGAGCGTGACGACGCGGTCGAGGCCGTACACGTCATCGAGCCATGCGATTCGCTCGGCGAGCGACGCGTCGCCGTGGCGGCCATCGGGGGTGGCGCGCGGCACGTACTCGTAGAGGATGCCGGCGTCGCGCAGCACGCCGACTGCTGGGTCGTCGGTGACGACGATCGTCTGGGGTGTGAACTGGGCTGCGGCGCGCACGATGTCGGCGCATGTGGATCCGACGGCGTCGACGAGCACGACGTCACCGGATCCTGGCAGCGTCACCATTGGCGGGAACAAGCGCTTCGACAGTCTGCTCCGCGGCGTGAACAACGTGAGGTCGGCATCAACTGGTCGTCCGTCGTCGTCGATCACCTGGGCACCGCTCAACCCGCCATTCGTGAGCCGTCGCAGGTCGCGCCGGCGACGCATCATGAACACCCGGGATCGGCGCACCACGAGCCCGAAACGGCGTCGCGTACGTCCCAGCCGGCGACGTACGCTGCGTCGACTGCGCCGCACGGCACGCACCGTGAGCCGCATTCCGTGGCGCGCCGTGACCCTCACCTTGCGAGCGCCGGTCGCAGTACCACGGATCCATGGTTCGCACCGCGCCGGCGCCAGCTCGATGACTCGCACATAGACCCCGTGCCCACGCGGGACGCGCCGCAACGCAGCGTCCGGGGTCGCGTCGAAGCCAGCGTCCATCTCAGCTCCCATCTCGGTGCCCGGCTCCCGATCGTCGAGCGTCATCGCATCCACGACCTGACCAGCGACGCGACCTGTGCCGCCCCATGTGGGGGCGCGAGCGTGCCCAGCCGGCCCTGCATCGCAGACCGTCCGGCGGCGTCGCACAGGGCACCGACTGCAGTGCGCAGGTCGGCGGTGTGCTCGCCGTCCCATCGCACGGCGTACCCGTGCTCGTCGGCCCAGCGACTGCGCGCATCTTGATCGTCGGTCTTCGTCGACAGGTTGGGCACCACGATCGTCGGCAGGGCACACGACATCGCTTCGTGGAAGGAGTTGTAGCCG
>JBGTEH010000188.1:0-18404 GCA_041747915.1 Ilumatobacteraceae bacterium | reverse complement strand
GAGGACGGGATCCTGACGCTGCGCATCGACCTGCGCCCACCCGACCAGCGCTGACCGCTCGCCCGCCGATCTCGTTGTCCGTTCCCGAGGGTGGACTGCTAGATTGTGGCTCCCTAGCGGACGTGGCTCAGTTGGTAGAGCGCAACCTTGCCAAGGTTGAGGTCGCCGGTTCGATCCCGGTCGTCCGCTCCAGAAACCCCTGCATTGCAGGGGTTTCTTGCGTTTTCGACGAAACCACGATCGACGCGCGCAGGGGTGGTCCTCCACCGTTGCTGCGAGTCGATCGACGCGGCTAGGACACCACTACTGTGGCGCTGGCGTTCGGCGAAGGAGTGAGATGGCAGCGATTCAACAGGGAATTCCACCGGAGGCCGTGACGTATCTCGGGTTGCATCACATCATCACACTCTCGACCTCGTCGTTCACCGGGATGCCCCACTCCAACACGGTTGCCTTCGCCAACGACGAACATCGCCTCTATTTCCACCACGTGAAGGATTCGACGCTGACGAGGAACATCCGCGACAACAAGCGTGTCTCGTTCAGTGTCGACGATTACACCCAGGACTGGCGCAAGGTCCGAGAACTCCAGGGCGTCGGCGGCTGTGAACTCGCCACCGCGGACGACGAGAGCCGGTCGCTGATGATCATGCGCAACAAGTTCGGCAAGGAGTGGTCGTCGCCCGGTGGCGATCTCTACGTGCTGAGACCCTTCGAGATGCACTTCGTGGACTTCGACTATTCGCAGGTGGCGGCCGCGCCCGAGGTGCATCGACAGACCTTCCAGCTGGCGACGCTGCCGCCACCCCGCCTGATCCCTGCGTCGACCGAACTCGGCCGCCTCACGTTCGAACCCAGCGAGATCATTTTCCGTCCCGGAGAGGGAAACGGCGACTACTACGTCGTCACAGCCGGTGAGGTGGAAATCCGGGCCGAAGGTCACGGCGTCGATCAGACCGTGGTGCGCGTCAAGGCCGGTGGAATGTTCGGCGACCAAGCCGCGCTTCGAGGTCAGCGCGGTCAACTCACCGCGTACGCCGTCGCTCCGACGACGCTGCTCGCGTTGGATCGCGAATCGGTGCGCGACCTCATGATGTGACGCGCTGTTTGCCCTCCGTTCAACAAATGGCCATCTGCTGTCTGTGAATCACAGGGCTGTAGTTCAAGTCGGTGGTGTTCAATCAGGTCCGTGGGACGCGTGTCGGACCTGGCGGGATGGTCGTCAATGCCGTCAAGCGACCGCCAACGGCGCACCCCTCGCTTCCGGCAACGTGATCGAGGTCGTGGGCACTTGCGAGTCTGCATCGTCGCCGAGTCGTTCCTGCCGTCTGTCAACGGCGTCTCGAACTCGGTGCTGCGCATCGTCGAGGAACTGACTTCCGCAGGTCACGAATGCGTCGTGATCGCCCCTGGCCCTGGCACCGTCATGATCGATGGCGTCCAAGTGATCCGGGTGCGATCATTCGACCTTCCTCGGTACGGGGACCTCCGCATCGGCCTGCCGACGACCCGCATGGCGCAGATCCTGCGCAAGGTTCGGCCCGACGTGCTGCACCTCGCCGCTCCGGCGGTGCTGGGTGCTGCAGCAGCGATCTCGGCGCGTCGGCTCGGCATCCCGACCGTCGCTGTGTACCAGACCGACCTCGCCGGGTTCGCCAAGCGTCACCGACTCGGGCTGGCCTACCGCCCCATCTGGGCGTGGGTGTCCTGGGTCCACCGCCGAGCTGACTTGACGCTCGCGCCGTCGACGGCGGCGATGTGGACGCTTCGCCGCCACGGTGTCGACGATGTCGCTCGGTGGGGACGCGGGGTCGATCTCGATCGGTTCTCTCCGCGCCATCGTGATGCGGACCTGCACCGTGCGCTGGCGGGCGACGACGATCGAATCGTGGTCGGTTACGTCGGGCGCCTGGCGCCGGAGAAGCAGGTCGGCCGCCTCGCGCCGCTCGACCGACTCCCGAACGTCCGTGTGGTGGTCGTCGGTGAAGGACCCGACCGCGCTGCCCTGCAGCGTCAGCTCCCCAACGCAGTGTTCCTCGGGCTGTGTCAGGGATCGGAACTGGGCTCGATCTACGCCGCCCTGGACGTCTTCGTGCACACCGGCCTCGACGAGACGTTCTGTCAATCGGTGCAGGAGGCCTTGGCCTCGGGCGTACCGGTCGTGGCCCCCGCGTCCGGCGGCCCGATCGATCTCGTCCAGCACGCCCGTAACGGATTCCTCTGGAACCCGGGAGCACCCGAGTCGCTCGTCGGTGCCGTCGACGAACTGGTCAGGTCGCCGGTCTTGCGCGCTCGGCTCGGGGTGGCCGCGCGGGCGTCGGTCATGGAGCGACCGTGGTCGACGCTCACCGCCGAATTGCTCGACCACTACCACTCGGTGATCGGTGGGCGAACTCCGGTCGCTGCGTCGACCGACGAGGCCGCCGATCGGGTGGCATCGTGAGTGTCGCCATCGTGTCGATCCACGATGTCGCTCCGGCGACCTGGGAGGAGTGCTCTCACCTGATCGGTGTGGTCGAGGAGCACGGCGTGTATGCGTCACTGCTCGTAGTACCAGGTCCGTGGCGGTCGCCGTCGGTACCCGATCATCCGGGATTCCTCGATTGGCTACGCGCGACGAGCGACCGGGGCCATGAGGTCGTCGCCCACGGTTGGGAACACCGCGCAGTGCTCGACGTGGATGCTCGCCCATCCGTCGCTCGTCGGCTCACGGAGCGTTTGCTCACGCGGGGTTGCGCCGAGTTCTCGGCACTTGGCGCCGTCGAAGCCGAGCACCGAGCGCGTCGGTCGATCGAAACGTTGACTGCGCTCGGCTTCGACCCCGTTGGATTCGTGGCGCCCGGTTGGTCGTTGTCGCACGAGGCACGCTCGGTGCTCGCCGGCGTCGGATTCGGCTACACCGCCACACGACTGTCGGTCGTCGACCTCGTCGAAGAGACGTCGATTGCGATCCCCGCCGTGTGCCACCGCCCCGCGAGCCCGCTGGCCATGCTCGGAGCGCGCATGCTCATCGCGGTGGTGGAGCTGAGCTGTCGGGAACGACGTTCGATCAGGCTCGCCCTGCATCCCGACGACGTGCACGATGATCGGCTCGATCGCGCCAGTCGACGCGCACTCGAATCGATCGCCGCCTCCGGCCTCGACGTCGTGACGTACGCCGCACTCATCGAGTCGTGTCGGGGCGGGCGGATCGGGGTGCCCGGGTGAGGATCCTGCAGCTGGCCAACTTCTACCACGAGAAGTCGGGTGGTCTGCGCACGGCGATCGACGCGTTCGCCTCCGGCTACGTTGCCGACGGCCACGACGTCTGTCTGGTTGTACCGGTCCGTGACCGCAGCGTGCAGGTCGTCAACGGCAAGACGGTGGTCGGCCTGCGCAGTCCGAGACTGCCCAACTCGGGCGGCTATCGCGCGATCATCGATCACCGAGCGATTGCAGAGTTGGTCGAGACATGGCGGCCCGATGTCATCGAGCTGAGCGATCGAACGACGCTCGCTCGAATCGTCGTGAATCTCGTGCGCCGCCCGCCCGTGGTGCTGTTCTCCCACGAGCGGCTCGATCGTTCGATCGCACGACGCACCCCGAGTGTGCTCGACCCCACCAGACTCGTCGATGCCTGGACGCGTCGACTGCTGGCACGCGTCGACGTCACCGTGTGCGCCTCGGCGTTCGCCGCCGCAGAACTCGATCGCCTCGCCCCGAGCCCGTCACGTCGCGTCGCTCTGGGAGTCGATCTGGATGTGTTCCGTCCGTTGAACGATGACGAGGAACCCTCGATGTCCAGCGCGAGGTGGTCTCCGGGGTCCCATCAGCGTGCGGTGTACGTCGGCCGGCTCTCGCCGGAGAAGCACGCAGCGGATGCCGTCCTCGCTGTCGATCGGCTGGTGCGAACGGGACGGCTCACCGAACTGCTCGTGGTCGGCGACGGGCCGCAGCGGGGCGAACTGGAACGACGGGCCGCCGGGCTGCCCATCCGGTTCACCGGACATCTCAGCGACCGCAACGAGGTCGCGTCGGTCCTGCGGCGCGCCGATGTCGCGATCGTGCCGTCGCCCCACGAGACGTTCGGCCTGGCAGCGTTGGAAGCAATGGCGAGCGGTACGCCCGTGGCGACCGTCTCGGGTGGTGCCACCGCTGAGTTGGTGACATTCGGTGCTGGTTCGGTGGGTGGCGGCGGAGTGAACGGGCTGGCCGATGCCATCGCGGTGCTCTTCGAAGGCGATCGCGCCGCACAGCGTGTCGCCGCCCGACGGCGCGCGGAGGGGTTCTCGTGGGAACGTTCGGTTCGCGCCATGCTGGCGCTGCATCGCGAGGCAGCCCACTCGCGCCAGTTGTCCGTCGTCGGATGACTACGGGCCCGACGGTACGGGGATTGGGCCTCGCCGACGACGAGCGTATTCACCGGATCTTCGACCAGACGGTGCAGTTGGGGGCGTCGCTGGACAACAGAGTGGCGGCGTTCGACGCCTACCGCGAGCTGTGTCTGGGGTGGTATCTCGGGCCAGGGCGTGCCGATGCCGCTGTCGCGCACGATCCGTCCGGGAACGTCGTGGGCTACGCGCTCGTGTGCGTCGACGAGAGCGCGGCGGCGAGATGGGGCCAGCGCGGTACCTTGACGCTGGTTCGTCGGGTGGCTGCCGAAGCGCTCGCGGGAAGAGTCGACGCTCACAGTCGGGCGTTCTATCGGGCGCGAATTAGCGACGCCGCGGATCTGATGCGAACGAGGCGCACACCACCGGCTCAGGTTCACGCCCACCTCAACGTCAGCAGAGGTGCGCGCACCGCGTCGGTTGCGCGGGCGCTCGTCGCTCACGTCGACCACCGATGTCGGCTCGCCGGACACGACGCGTGGTACGGCGAACTCAACGAACGAACGGAAACGCGTCTCGGCGCGCTGGAGCGGATCGGGCTGGAAGTCGTCGACGCGGTCCCGAACCACACATTGAGTCGCCTCGTCGGAGAGCCGGTCCGGCGTCTCACGCTCGTGCGCAGGCTGCCCACCATCGCCGGTTCGATCCCGGGCGTCTGCTCCAGCGCCAGGCGATGAGTTTCCGGTGTGGCGGGCGGGCCGGAAACTCATCGCCTCGGCGTTACCGCCCACCGGAACCCGCGCTCAGCCGGAGGGGAGCCCACGTCTGAGCAGCTCGATCAGTTGGAGTCCATTCGGCGTGCCGTTCGATGCGCCGGTGGCATCGTCGCTGAAGATGGAGATGAGGTCGTCGAGGTGCGTTCGTACCGAGTCGCGCTCTCGGATGGTCGAACGGCTCTCGAACGCAGTGACGTACTGCTGCGTTGCGTGCTCGATGTGCTCGTGACCAACCGGGTCACCGTGCAGCAGCGCCATCGTGAGGAGCGTGTCGCCGAGCCCCGAGCGGTCCCAGAAGCTGGTCGGGTTGTGGGCCATTGATGTCGCGACTTCGAGGAGTCGTTCGCCGAGTGCGACATCACGATCGAGGTCGTGCTGTTGGTCGCGATCATGTCTGCCGTACTCGAGCTGCAACCAGACGTTGGCGCTCGACAGGTCGGGGCTCGCATGCGATGACGCCAGGGCGAGATCGCTGGCCTCCCGATAACTCTGCTGAGCGAGGTCCACCGCCTCCGTGGTGGTCTTCGGAAGCGAAGAGTCGAGTGCGGACATCGCCTCGGGGCGTCGGCGCAACACGACGGCGAGCTTCTTGTACACCGAACCGAGCAGCGCCAAACGCCCCGACGTCGCGCCGACGGCGCCGATGATCGCGTTGAGCTTGCTCGTGGCGATCTCGAACGACGCAGGATCGGCGTTGTCAGCACCCGCCGCGTCGCGCACGAGCATGTTGGCGTACTGCTCGATCGCCCGCAATTCCCCACGACCATCGGGTGAGAGAAAGCAGCGTTCGTACGATTCTGCGGCCTTCTTGTAGAGCCCGATCGCGTTGTACGCGTCTCCGATCGCCAGCGCCACATGCGCGCTGTCGAGTCGATCACCGATCTCCTCGGCCAGTGCCTCGAGCTCGAGTGTCAGCTTGCCGCAGCCGTCGTCGTCTGCCTCACCGGCCTTGCCGGTGAGGATCTGCAGGTGTTGGATGAGCTGGTTGTCGCTGACGATTGGTTCCCTGCCCTGGCGGGGGCGCGAGCCCGTGACGAGTTGGAAGTCAGGATCGCCGTAGCACTGGTATGCGCCCCACGTGTTCGATGCCTCGCCGGTGACGTCGAACGCCGCGGTCCTCGCTTTGCGAATGGAGTCACCGAAAGACTCGGCGTCCAAGAGGCAGCGGTACATGCGGTCCGCGAACGCCGCTGCGGCTTGGTCGTCGACCTCCCAACCGGCGACAACCACAGCCTTGACGCCGTTCTGCATCAGCTGCGTCGCGACCGTTGCGGCCAACTTGTGGGGTTGGAGCAGCTGGCGTGGATCGAGCCAGGACTCGAGCGCTGCGTCCGCACCGCCGGTGTCGAGGCGTCCAAGGTGGCAACAGTTCAAGAACACGAGGTCAGGCTGCACCGACATCGATCGAAAGTCGATCGCGGTGATTCGATGATGAGGCCCGGCGCCTGTCACGACACCACTGCGGTTCGGCTCGTCGGGCTCGAAGATGCCATGCGCTGCCACATGCACGACCCGGTACGGCGCTGCGTGCAGGAGATTGTCGATCTCGACCCACTGATCGCCGGCTTCATCGTCGGCCTGGGAGATGTGTTCGCTCACGTCCCAACCGAAGCCCCGCAGTAATTCCGCGACTTCGCCTGCCTCTCGGCGCGCCCCTGGCAGGCGACCGAAGCTGGTCGGTGGGTCGCCGATCACGAGCGCCTGGAGACCGGAGGGCCGCACGGACCCCTGCCGAGTCGTCTGCTCGCTCTGCAACTGGCGCAGGAATCCTGCCCGCAAGGCGATGGCGCCCCCTGCCTTTCCACCGGAGTCGCGGGCGGCGAGAAGTTCCCAGGGCAGCTGTCCCAAATGCTCGTCGACGAGCAGATGGATGTTCTCGGACCGACCGAGCTCCAGCTTGACCCGGTGAGGAAGGAGCAGTTCGTAGAGCGTATGGCCAACGCTGCGCGCACCGGAGTCGTTGATCGCGGCATCGACGTAGTCGCCAAGCTTGTCGAGGTCGACCTGGTGCGTGAGTTTGTCGGCCTGCGCCTGCCGACTGAGGACCGACACGGTGATTTCGCTGACGGGTGACGGCCTCGACGGATCGGGTGGTTCCAGCGATGCTTGCATGCGGATCCACGGCCGTCCCGAGACGTTGTGGGTAGGAGCGCCAGGCCGACCACCGTCGCGAGTTTCGACGACTTCGGCGATGTCGAGGTCGACGTTGCTCATGAGGTTGTGATCGATCTCGTCTCGTATCGAGCACAGCACCCCTGCAGCGTCGTCGGCCTGTTGCTCGTACAGCTCGATGAACTCGAGATCGAACTGTGTTGGTTGCTCGTCGCCGAGCCGGCACAGTGCATCCATCACACCTTCGATGATCGCAACCATCGACGTCTCGATTTCCAGCCCGAAGCGCCCGGGTGTTCCGATGAGCACCGAGGACAGGCCGAACGGTTGGGCTGCGTCGAGGCCTGCCTCGATGCGCATCCGCGCGAGCCGTAGAACACCATCGGTGATTCCTTCGGTCAGAATCGGCCGGGTGAGCAGACCGAATTCGCCCAAGCCGACGACGATCGCACCACCCGGCCAGCTGCCCTCGCGGGACCGAACGACAACGGTGCGTCCCGCGTCGTCGGCGGTCAGCCCGAGGCGATAGCGCGCCTCGAGAACTCCGCCGAGTTTCCAGTCGAGAAAGCCCTCGGCTCCTTCGGCCGGCATCCGTGCGTAGTGGCCGACGGCGACCGGGTACCTCGTCTGTTCCAAGCTCGCGTGGACGACCTTGACGCTCATGCGAGGCCGGGTTGTTTCTTCGGGTTCCCCGCCGACGACCATGGACAACGCATCATCGATCACGCGGCGGTCGACGCTGATCGGGGAGCGAAGGGATCCCTTCGACCGAGCGAGTGGTGCCATGGGCTGGCGATCGATGTCTCCGATGGCGAGCATCCTCGGAAGTTCGCCGCCGACACCGCGCCGTGAGGGGGGCTTCGCAAGGAATCGATCTGTGGTCCCGGCGCGACCGTCTCGGACCAGATCGTCGAGCTTGTCGAGGACGGTTCGGTTCGTGATCAGCCCAGCATGTGTTTCGTCGACGAAGTACATCGGCATGCCGTCGATCTCACCGAGTCGATGGGCCACGCGACCGTCGCCCATCGCGAACTGTCCGATCCGCATGCCCTGGCCGGTGGCGATCGTGACGCGATAGGGGGTGTCCTTGCCGTAGCCGGCGACGTAACAGAATCGGTCGGCGTCGACGCCGTCAGCGGCCAACCTCGAGTGAGTGTCGTGCGCGAGCGCGAGAAGCTCCGGTCGAATGTGGGCAACTTCGCCCCAGGACTTCCGCTCGTACAGGTCGCTCCAGTTGTCGTCTTCGACGCCGTCCCCGAACGGCAGCATCTGGTACAGCCCCGCGAAGCCGGCGACGATTGCGCCGACCTCGTCCTGCGAGTTCTTGCGGTCGATCGCAGCGAGCCCGCGGACCGCGAGGTCACAACCGAGGAGTGTCATCGGGATCGAGTACGAACCTCGATTCGGTGTTCCCAGCATGACGAGACGTCCGCTCGAAGCATCCGGGATGTCGGCCAGGTCGTCCCAGCGCTGCCTGTGCCCGGCGACAAATGCACGAACGACCAGTCCCCCCATCGAGTGAGCGACGAAGTTGATGCCGCGATTCGGGTGGTCGGTGCGCAGCCGCTCGACGAGTGCATCGAGCCGGTGCGCTGCTTCGAAGATGTCCGCGCGCCAGTCGAACGGGAACAGATGGACGTCCCAGTGGCGTGCGAGTGTCGTGATCAACGGGATGTAGGAGCGATTGAGCCCGACCGCTGTGACCTCGACCGCCGCATCGTCGGCGAGATCAGCGAGACCGCCCCGGGCGAGCCGCAGTGCGTCGACCCAGATCGTGCGGCCGTTCGCCGCCAGATTGGAACCCATGATGCCCGGCAGCACGATCACGGCATCGCGCAGACCCGTCGGTGGC
This sequence comes from Ilumatobacteraceae bacterium, assembly GCA_041747915.1. Classification (GTDB taxonomy): domain Bacteria; phylum Actinomycetota; class Acidimicrobiia; order Acidimicrobiales; family Ilumatobacteraceae; genus Sva-07. The sequence continues at coordinate 9,354 of JBGTEH010000188.1, read as the reverse complement.
GACGAGAGCTGAGCGACCCCGCCGGGGATCGCTCCGATCTTGTGGCGGATCGACTCCGGCACGGACTCGACACTGTCGAGGATCGACTCCACCGATGTGGACTCGGCGACGATCGCGATCTCCGCATCCGGGTCTGTCTCCGACAGGGGAACCTCCGGGGTCGTCCGTACGTCCTCGTCGGCGGACAGCCACGTCAACAGCTGCCGTGTCGTTCGGGCATCGGTCCAGTACGAGCTGTGATCGACGCCTCGCGACGCATCCAGAACGAGACGCTGACCCGGTCGAACCTGGAACGCACCGCAGCGGGCATACGCGCTCGTGGTCGGCACGATGCGGTCGTTCCTGCGTTGACCGAAGTACCTGTCGAGGGCGTCGTCGTACTTCGCCTGGAGCAAGCCGGCGGTGGCAGCGGGCTCGTACTCGGCCGCAATCGCACGAAGGGCGACGTGAGCGGGCATCGCGTGTCTGTTGAGTTCATGGAGATACTCACCGCCAGGCTGCATCGCGGTCAGCCCGTCGAGCCCGGCGAGGGTTCCCTCGACGACCACGTCAGCCAGCATCTCCAACACGAGCGAGAAGCCCTCGGTCCCGGGCCGGTTGCCGACGACGTTGGTCACGGCATCGAGCAAGCCCGACGGCTGGCCGGGGTCCGCCATCGGGGTACCGCCATTCGGTGATGCGACGAACACAATCGAGCGGACGTCGATCCCGGATCCCTCGCACAGCCTCACAAGCTCGCGGGCGACGAGCCCACCGCGAGAATGAGCAAGGATGTCAAGGGACATCTCGCGACCATCGAGGCGCTCGAGGAGGTCCTCGGCATTCTGACGCGGCGTTGCGTTCAGCGTCGGATGGTCGAAGGCGATCATTCGGTCGTCGTAGGCGGCACCGAGTCGACGAACGGTGGCTTCGGAGAACGGGAACGAGCCGTGGATCGATCCCATGAAGCCGTGGATCACGAGCAGAGTGCGATCGGCGCGCCTGAATCCGCTCATGTCCGGCGCTTCGGCGTGAGGAGTTGTGTAGTTCCTCGCGTTCCACGATCGCAGGGCTGGTGGGTTGCGTCGGTCGTCGTAGGCACCGACTGCGGCGTGGGTTGCCAGTGCCGCCGCCTTCGCGCGCCCCCGCAGAGCAACGACGTGCACCGTGCGCTGCACCAGACTCGTCAGCCGCCCCCGACTTCCCGGCGGGCCCAGTGTGGCCGCGACCACAACGTGATCGGCATTCGGCGGGGGCAGGAACCAGCCGTACTGACCGTTCTCCTCGACGAGGACGATGCGCGGTTCGTCGTTGCTGCGTCGGCCCAGCTCGACGACCAGATGGCCCGCCTCGCCCGCCCCGACGCCGCTCGGTTGTTCCAATTCGTGGATCGTTGCTCGGGCCACCAACTCGAACCTGGCGTGACTGTCCGAGTCGCCGGTGGCACTGTTGTGGTCGGCAAGGATCGCCGACATGTCGCCGACGTGTGCACCGCCGCGGCTGGCAGCGGCGGCGTCCCAGTCGAGCTTCACGTTCAGGTTCTCGCCACGGATCTCGACACCGTTCGATCCGCCGTCGTGGCGACGGGTCGAGGCCCGCACGACTGCGGGCCCGATTTTGTTGACCGGATGCGCCGTCATTGCGTCGCCGTCGACGTGCGATGAATCGCCGAATCGCAGCTCCACGGGGAGCTGATCTGCAGTCGGTGCACGAAGGCCGATCGACCGGGCGCGTGCGTCGATGATGTCGGTGTTGTCGGTGAATCGGATGGGAGCGTCGGGGTAATGGGCGCGAATCTTCTTCAGCGCGTCGGCGTCGGGATGCTTGAACTTCGAGCCGTCGGTGCAGACGAGGATCGTGCCGGGCTCGATCAGATCGAGCAGATCGTCCGTCATGTTCTGTCGACTGCCGTGGTGGGAGAGTTTGAACAGGTCGACGGCGAGCTTGGTTTGCCCGCGTCGCTCGAGTACCTGTTCGATCGTCGTCTGGAGTTCGGACGCGTATGCATCACCAGTGAGAAGGAGTCTGACGTCGTCGATCTCGAGCAGGAACGCGATGCTCGATCCGTTCGCAACGCTGGAGTCTTTGCCGAACACCCCGACCCCGCGTGTGTCGCCGTCGGAGGCGTCGCTGTCGTCGTCGAACGCCCGCCAGAGGTCGACGAGCGGGTCGCCACGAGTCGGTTCTGGCCACTTCTTCAGAAGTGCTCGCAACCGGTCGGTCGAGGGTGACAGCAGTGTGCACCGTGCTGGCCCTGGCAACTCGTGGGGTACGAAGGGCCCGGACATCGGCACGTGGATTGCCTCCGCGGCGAAGGCCGGATTTCGCTTCTTCGCCGGAATGAGCTCGTCGAGTGCATCTCCCTGGAGGTGACCGCGGTTGGGCGTTGCGTTGGCGATCAGGTCGTGGAGTTGGTCGCGTCCGTTGAACCAGATGTTCTCGGTGGTGAGTTCCTGGCGGGTCAGGGCTTCGATCACCCCTTCGATGTGGTCGAGATCGATGTGGGTCACGACGACGACGTCGAATTCTGTGGGTTGATCCGCTGACTCGCTGAGGTATTTCCCGAGCCCGTCGTCGTAGCTGCCTTTGAGACCCCCGTCGACCAGGATGCGATACGGTCGATGTCCCGCCGAGCCGTATTCGATGACGATGCAGTCACCGCACCTGGCCGGAAGCGCTCGGACGGTGACCGCGGTCATCGTGCGCTGCTCGTGGTTTCTCCGCGCGCAATTCGGGTGAAGCGGGCGCGGTCGATCGTTCTCGTCATGTCGCCGTGGCCGAAGATCACGTGGAGATTCGCCGTCGCCAGCATGTAGCCGTGTTCGAGCAGGTCTGCGCACACCTTCGTCCCGAGAGGCTTCAACGTCGTCGGCACAGCCGAGGAGGCATCGGCGATGTCGCTCCACTCGGACCGTGAGAGTCCGTATCGGTCGAGGAACGAGAGCGCTGCTTGCGCCCACCTGTTGCGGGCGCCAGGGTTCTGTGCGGATGTCTGCGTGAAGATGTCGACGAGACGATAGGGACTGTCTTTGATCTGTACGAACACGCCGTCGAGTCGATCGGTCTCCGTCGCTCGTACGAAGAGATCGCCAAGGGCCTGTCGGCGATGCGACGTCGACACCTCGTATTGGACGTCCTTGGATCGCAAGAGCGTCTCGAACTCGAAACGGAGGCCACCGCGGGGCATCGGGCGGACACCGTTCCAGTCCGCCGACGCGTTCACGACGACCAGCTGGCGAGCGCCTGTCGACTGCGAGTCGGCGAGGCCCGACCATCGCCGCGCGCGATCCGCGAAGCCGTACTCCCAGCCGTCTGCCATGTTGTCGTAGACGCCACCGTCCACGACCGCGATCCGGTCGACGTCGACCTGACTGTGCGATGGGTGATCCTCGTCGGTCAACGTCCCTGGAGTCAGGTTGAGTTGCTCGAGTTCGATCACCTGTGCGCGAAAGGCCCCCGGTACACATGCCGAGGCCTGGACCGCCGTCGACAGCGGGACCGACGACGGGCGGGTCGTACCGCCGAACTCCCAGCCGTAGACCAGCCGGTTGCTGAAGTAGAACGTGGTGCCGCCCTGCACATCGGTCGTGCAGATCACGTGGTGGACGCTGAGTTCGCGGCTGCGTTGGTCGGCCAGGCTGGTTCGCACATCGCCGAGCAGCTCCTTGTCGATGGCGCGTTCGGTCGCCGACGACCGACGCGCGAACAACCGCAGCGCCAGCGAGCCGAACACGAAGAAGAGCACGATCGCGACGGCCACGACGCCAGGCCACTGGCCAATGCCAGCGACCACGGCTGCGACCAGCGCCACAACGGTCAGGACGATGGACGCGATGAATGAACGCAGGTACCACTTCGTCGCCGGCGCGCCGCCCTGAAGGATCCCGCGTTCGGCGAGCGACCGAACAGTGCGTGCGATGTGCGCCTCGATGTCGGCCACCGGGGCGCGCCCGAAGTCCGGCCCGGTCATCACTGCCCCGTTCGCGATCGAGCCTCCTGACACCGAACTGATCGAGACCGTGCGATGGTGCAGGCCGGCATCCGCCAGTGCGAGCAGTGCGCCGAGGCCGAACACGGTTGCGCGGTGACCGCCGCCCGACAAGGCGACGCCGATGTAGCGTTCGGTCGCCGGTTCTGCGTCGGGGCCTGGGACGCCGACGTCGGTCATGAGAATCCGATCCGCATTGCTGTCACTCCGCCGGGAGACCCTCATAGACCGCCAACACGTCGAGGTCGTCGAGATCGACCTCAGCGCTCGGGCCGCCCGTGGTGCCACCGCGTGTCGTCGAGCGTTGTGATTTCGCTCCGATGAGCGCGGCCCACGTCTTCGGGCCGACCGATGCGTCAGCTCCCAGCCCGGCCAGCGTCTGGAACTGTCGGATCACATTCTGTGTTGCAGCGCCGTATTTGCCGTCACGGTTGCCGGCCGTGTCGTGGATCAACCCGCGCACGATCAGGGTGACCTGGAGCACGACGACATGCGCGCCCGACTCGCCGGGGGCGACGGCCATGAGCAGCGCACCCCAGGTCTGCGGTCCCACGATGCCGTCGACCTGGAGGCCGCTGGAGCGCTGGAACTCCTCCACCCGCGCCGCTGCTTCAGGGCCGTAGACGCCGGACCGGTTGGCGGGCGAGTTCGCCAGAAGCCCCCGGGCGATCAGCGCCTCGAGCAGCACGACAACCCCCGGTCCGGTATCGCCGGGACGTGCGTGAAGTGCGGGCGAGAGTGGGGTCGGCGATGTGATTGCGGGTGACGACTCGGCGGGAACCGTCAGGACGCTGGAGCCATCCCAGGGCGGGAGGCCCCAGATCGGTTGCCTCTCGTACGACGACCGACTGCGTGGAAGCTCGGTTGGTTGCACATGCCACGGTTCGTCATTGACTTTTTCGAATGTCTGCAAGTCGAAGAGCGCAACGTTCTCGCGGAGCCAACGCATGTCGCCCGTCAGGTCGGCCGCGAGGCCGATTTCGTGCATGGACGCTCCGGGGGGCGCCGCCGCCGCGACGCCCGCGATCCGGCTCCATCGCTTGCCGTCGTAGGTGTACGTGCCGGCGGGATCGGGCACGTGTCGGCTGAGGAAGAGCTGGAGCTGTTGCTTCGAGTCGCGCAGACCCTGGCCGAGCCCGACGAGGCCTGCGGACGCCTCGATCACAGTGCGCACTCGCGTCTGCATGTCGCCGTGCATTCCCTGGAACGTCCTGGATGCAACGATCGTGTCGATCGACACGCGGTCGTTGCCGTACGTCGGGTAGTCAGCCATCGCGACCACATCCACACGATCGGCTCCGACATCGTGGACATCGCAGACATCGAGCGTCGTGCCGGCTCGATCGATCAGCGTCGTGGGATGCACGAGTGTGCATGCTGAACCCCTTTCCCCCGGGGCAAAACGGTGCCGAGATCGGCTCGGCAGAGTGACCCGCTCACGACTCAGAGTAGTCGCGTCGACACGTTCCGGGAAGGGGTCAGTTGTCACAACCGGCGGTCGTCGCAACGCTCGCGGCGCTCCGCCGTCGCCGTCGCGCCGCTTGACGGTCGACACGGATGGTGCGTACGTAGTGCTCGGGCGCCTCGTCGCGCCGCCACCACCACCGCCGGAGGTCTCCGTGTTCGCGACCACCATCGTCGACGTCGTCATCGGGTTGACGTTCGTCTTCTTCGTGTGCAGTTTGGCAGTGTCGGGTCTCAACGAGTTCGTTCGCAAGCTCCTCAACACGCGGGCCAAGGCGTTGTGGACCTCGATCAGTCGAATGCTCGACGAGTCCGAGACGGCTCCTCAGTCCGAAACGGTGACCGCACGCCTGGGCTCTGCGCCCTCGAGGAGACAGCCTCGCCTCGATGCGGGTGTGTCGCAGCACACGGGCGGGCTTGCGCTGGCGGAGCGACTGTTCGACCATCCAGCGATCGGCCGGCTCGATCCAGCACGGCTGAACAAGCCGACCAGGATCAGCTACATCCCCTCGACTGACTTTGCTCGTGCGCTCGTCGACATCTTGACCCCGAACGATGCAGCGGGAAACAAGCAATGGGACCGACTCGGTCACGAGATCAGTCAGCTTCCAGGTCCGCTGCGGTCGCAGTTCCAGTTGCTGTACGAAGAGTCGCAGGGAAACGTCCTGCAGTTCCGACGGGCGATCGAGGGCTGGTTCAACGACGGCATGGCCCGCGTGTCGTCGTGGTACAAGAAACGGACACGTGTGGTGATGGTCGGCTACGGCCTGCTCGTCGCAGTGTTGTTCAACGTCAGTGCCGTCAACGTGACCGTCGATCTGTACGAGAACGACGTGGTGAGGGCCACCGTGGTCGAACTCGCCGCAACACAGGCTGCGCAGCAGAGGATCGAGGAATGCGCCAACCCGACGTGTGTGGAAGATGTCGTCGGCAGCGTGGTGGACACCGGACTTCCCGTTCTCTGGCGAACGTGCTGGCGCGACGACGACACCTCCGTGTGGTGTGGGTTCGAGGACGGACGCGCTGTCGCGGCAACGATCATCGGCTGGCTGCTCACCGCCGCAGCTCTCTCGATCGGTGCGGCGTTCTGGTTCGCGCTCCTGCAACGCGCGTTTCACGTCCGCTCGGACCTGGCGCGACGCAGCGACTGAACGCCGCCACAAAGATCAGCACGGCCACCACCACCATCAGGGTCGGGTTGGACGACTACCCGATCGTGTTGTGACGGTCGTCGTCGGGAAGCAGCAGGATCGTTGCCTCGACCGGACTGTCGTCGCTGGTCTGACGTACAACCTCGTACACGACGGGTCGGTATGTCCGGCGTCGATCGGAGTTCGGCTGCCAGACTTCCATCAGCTCCATCGACGGCGACCAGAGGTGTCGGGTGAGACTCTGGACGAAACTCTGATCGAGGTCGCGCCGCCACGGCGTGTCGCGACCGTCGATCTCGTCGACGAGATCACCCCATGTCCACGTAGACCTGCCGTCGTGAGCCCGGAACAGAGACAACGTGTAGCTGGTGGTGTCGTCGATCCCTTCGACCACCCGAGCACTCCGCGGAATCCCGTCCCACGGCCTGGTCCTGGCACAGTGTGCAAGGCTGAGCACGATGCGATGACACGGTCGGTACTGGTACACCTCCGGGCCTGCAGCCGACATCGACCTGGCAAGGGTGTGTTCGAAGCCTTTCGCGATTCGGTCTGACGCGCCGTCGACGACATCGTCGGACACATCCGGTGCGAGGGCACCGCGCTGCCAGGTGTCGGACATGGTCCACGTCTGGGTGCAGATGGGCCGAACGAGCTGTGAGGCGATGTCCTCGCGCAGTGCGCGAACACACTGCACCTGATTGAGCGGTGCTGGTGGCAGCCCCTTGGGGTCGAAGAGACAGGCGACGGACACCACGTCGTCGGCATCGAAGCGGACGAAGAGCCCGACCTCGTACAAGCACCAGTCCCAATTGTGTCGCGGCGTCGTGAACAGCAAGATGAGGAGGTGGCTCTGGGCGAGCTGCTTCTTGATCTCTCGATCCCAGTCGGTGCCAGCGGTCAGCTCCTCGCCAGACACCCAGCACTCGATGATCCCCGGGGCGAGCGCTCGCAGCTCCGACGCGACGAGCGTCGCCAGATCCTTGTCATCGGATTTGTGGCTCACGAACACCTTGAACGTTTCCTGCTGCAGTCTCGGCATCGGACCCCCTTTCGGACGTACCAATCCGTGCCTCGGTGCCCCGGTGCGACGAAGAGTGACAATACTCCCACAGCCTGCGTTCGGTCGTGTCAGAATCGTGACATGTCGCTCTGGTCGACCGTGCGGTCTGTCGCCGATGCTCTCGGTCTCGAGCCGCGACACGCGGCCCCGCTCGGATCCGAGCTGGGAGCGACCATCTTCCGAGAGACCAAGAGGTCGGCTCGGATCGCAAACGTCGGACGCGCGACGCGTCCGCTCGGAACGGACACGATCGATCGGATTCAGCCGCTGTTCCGGGACCTCGATCTTCGCCAGATTCGCGTTCGTTCGAAGTGCCGGCTGCCGTCGAATCGGTTTCGCGGTGATGGATCGATCTACTCCATGACGTTCGGCAGCACCATCTACTGGCGGGATGATCTCGACGAGAACGATCCCAAGGAGCTCGTCAAGTTGATCCACGAAATCGTGCACGTCGATCAGGTGCGCCGCCTCGGCGGCGAGGTGTCGTTCGCTCGCGCGTACGGCGTCGGCTACATCGATGGCGGGGGAGTGCTTCCTGCCTACATCGGCCGGCCGACGGCCTACCATCGCAATCCGATCGAAGCCGAGGCGTATTCCTTCGAGGCCCGATTCCGTGATGACAGCGGAGTGGTGGTGCCAGAGCGGCTACCGGCTGCTCGGGGAGTGCGTTGAGCAACGCGATCGCCGAGCTCGTCGCCGAAATGCGCGCGGTCGTCGATGACGCAATCGAGCGCGCCGACGTGAATGGTTACTTCGCAGCGATGTACCTCGGCGTGACAACCGCCGTCGAGCGTGGGCTGGCCGACGCCAGGTTCACCACGCCGGAGCGGATGGTCGAATTGACGACCCAGTTCGCCCGTCGGTACCTGGAAGCGCTGCGCCTCCATCGCGTTGGTGAGATGCCGACCGAGTCGTGGCGGGTGGCGTTCCGCGCGGCGCAGACGTGGCGGCCGACGGTGCTGGCACACCTACTGGTGGGAATGAACGCGCACATCAATCTCGACCTCGGGATCGCGTGCGCCCGGGTGGCACCGGGGCGCGACATCGTCGAGTTGGAACCGGACTTCACAGAGATCAACGATGTGCTCGCCGGATCGGTGCAGGCGGTGCAGGATCGGTTGAACCGAGTGTCGCCGTTGTATCGCGTCGTCGATGACGTCGGCGGCGACGCGGATCGCGCTGTCGTGAACTTCAGCATCGCCCGAGCACGTCACGAAGCGTGGCGGTTCGCGAACGCTCTGGCCCCGCTGGATCGAGCGGCAGCGGCGCGACGGATCGGCGCACAGGATCGGGCTGTGAGCCGACTCGGATCAACGGTTCTCCGACCGGGGACGTTCGCCAGCGCTGGCCTGCTCGGGATTCGGCTCACCGAGAAGTGGCATCGGTCCGAGATCATCGAGATCCTCGCCACTGAATCGCCGTCGACCCTCCCGCGATGAGAGCCCAAGCGCAGCAATCGCGCACAACTCTCATCGCACGCAGGTGGACGAGCCTCCGCGTACGGGTATCGCACACGACGGTCCGGCGCTCGTGGAGGTGATGAGCGATGTCGATCTGCTGTGACTGCCCTGTGGCTCGGGTGCAGAGTCCCTGAAATGTCGGTGCGGACCTGGCAGGATGGCAGGACGTACACTCCAGCGCTCGCTCGTCTGAAACGAATCCACTCATGAACCAGAACCAATGGAGGATCAGCTGATGGTCGGCGGTCCGCA
>JBGTEH010000187.1:0-6503 GCA_041747915.1 Ilumatobacteraceae bacterium | reverse complement strand
CGACACGCCCGGCATCGTCGCTGTCGGCGAGGCCGGTCTCGACTACTACTACGACCACTCACCGCGCGATGTCCAGCAGCGGGCATTCGCCCAGCAGATCCAACTCGCAATCGACCGGAGACTCGCCCTCGTGATCCACTCGCGCGATGCGTGGGACGACACCTTCTCCGTTCTCGCCGAGGTCGGCATGCCCGAGCGGACCGTCCTGCACTGCTTCACCGGTGGGCCCGACGAGGCGCGACGGGCGATCGAGATGGGTGCCCACCTCTCCTTCTCGGGCATCGTCACATTCAAGGGAGCCCCAGAAGTGCAGGCTGCGGCTGCGTTGTGTCCGCTCGACCGAATGCTCGTGGAGACCGACAGTCCGTACCTGAGCCCTGTTCCTCACCGTGGCCAGCCGAACCGTCCAGCATGGGTCACCCACGTCGGGCAGTTCATCGCCGACCTGCGCGATGTTCCCGTTGCTCAAATCGCAGCGGCGACGACCACGAACGCGTCGTCGTTCTTCGGGCTGGACTGACTCGAACATCGCGACCGGGGGGCCACCACGCTGCGTGGTTGACCGACGAGCTCACATCGCCATCGCCTCACAGCCACGGGTAGAATCACACCCCCTGATCTCGGAGTCGCCGCACACGTCGCGACGCCGCTGATGAGCCACAAATCATGGCACTCACACCTCACGACCGACGCCGCATCATGCTGGTGAGCGCACTGACGCTGGTGGCATTGCCTGCGCTCTGGTGGGCGAGTCAGTCGAGCGTCGCACCCAACGTCGCCACGGCCGGCATCGTCGTGACCGACCAGGCCGACGCTGCGCCGACCAGCGATCCCGGCGACGATGCTGCACCCGTGTTCCTCGACGGCCCGTCCGCTCAGGTCGGTGCCGCCCTCGCCGAGATCGCCGTACCGGCACCGCCAGCGATCGCCCAGATCACCACCACGGCGACGTTTCGCAGCAGCCTCGGTTCGCCGTCGGCGTGCATGGTCCCCGGCGTGGGCAACGGGACCACGGTCACGGTTGTCAACCTCGACAACAACCGCTCGATCACCTGCACGGCCATCCTGGCGCCGAGCGGTGCCGGAAGTCAGCTGGTTCTGGCCACCGAACTCTTCGCCGAGATCGCCGATCTCACGGACTCGCCGATCCCGGTCGAGATCCGGCAGTGACCCACTCGCGTCCGGCGATCCGCGAACTCCTCGAATCGGCGTCGCTCGCACCTCGCCGCGACCTCGGACAGAACTTCGTCGCCGATCCCAACACGGTCCGACGCATCGCCTCGCTCGCTCGCGTGGGGCCAGGCGACCGGGTGGTGGAGATCGGTGCCGGCCTCGGGTCGCTGACGCTGGCGCTGGCCGACACGGGCGCCACGGTGACCGCGATCGAGATCGATCGCGGGGTCGTGCCGATCCTGCGCGACGTCGTCAGCGATAGAACCAACGTCACGGTGGTCGAAGGCGATGCGATGCAGCTCGACTGGTCGGACGTGCTCGGGGGACCGTCGGATGATCCGTATACGTCGGGCGGATGGGTCCTCGTCGCCAACCTTCCGTACAACGTGGCGACACCACTGATCTGCGACCTCCTCGACGGTGTCGGCTCGATCGAGCGGATGATCGTGATGGTTCAGCGCGAGGCGGCTGAACGCTTCGCAGCGACGCCGCGCACGTCGGCCTACGGGGCAGTCAGCGTCAAGACCGCGTACTGGGCGACGGCGAAGATCGTCGGCCACGTACCCGCGTCGGTGTTCGTGCCCCGGCCGAACGTCGAGTCGGCGCTGGTGGAGATCGTTCGTCACGAACCGCCGGCCACCGACCCCGACGGCCTGTTCGCACTCGTGCGCGCCGGCTTCGGTCAACGCCGCAAGATGCTGCGACGGTCGTTGGCCGGCATCGTGGAACCCGCCACGTTCGACGCCGCAAGCATCAGCCCGACCGCTCGGCCCGAGGAACTCGACGTCGACGCCTGGTGCCGCCTCGCTGACGCCCACGTTGCCGCGGCTCGACCCCAGGGGTGACACGTCGTCGCCCGACTAACGTCGCCGCGATGGCCCCACCCAATGCCGTGACGCTGAGGGCCCACGCCAAGCTGACCCGTTCGCTGCGCATCACCGGCATCCGGGCCGACGGCTATCACCTGATCGACGCCGAGATGGTCAGCCTCGATCTGCACGACGTGCTGGCGTTCGATCCGTCGAGCACTGGCCTCACAGTGAGCGGCCCGTTCGCGGGTGGCGTCCCGCTCGACGACTCGAACCTCGTCGCCAAGGCGTTACGGCGTGCCGGTCGCGACGCAGGCGTGACCGTCGACAAACAGATCCCGCACGGCGGCGGCCTCGGAGGGGGCTCGGCCGACGCGGCCACGGCCCTGCGGTGGGCCGGATTCGGGACAACTGCGGACGAACTCGCCGAGGCCTCCCAGCTCGGCGCCGACATTCCGTTCTGCCTCGTGGGAGGTCGGGCGAGGGTCACCGGGATCGGTGAGATCGTCGAACCGCTCCCCCATCACGACCTGGTGGTCACACTCGTGATCCCGCCGCTGCGGGTCGACACGCCGGCGGCGTATCGGGCGTGGGACGGCCTCGGCGCGCCGCACGGTGACGGTGCCAACGATCTCGAAGCAGCAGCACTCCTGGTGGAACCGCGTCTTGCCCAGTGGCGCGACCGCATCGCGCGACTCGCCGGCTCGACGCCGGTCCTCGCTGGGAGCGGTGCGACGTGGTTCGTCGAGGGCGAACACGAAAGAGCCCTCGCCGAACTGGTCGACGAGGGCGCAACGGTGATCGTGGCACGAGCCGTGCCGGTGCACGTCGCCGCCGAGCTCTGCTGAGTCGGCGGGCGTGGAACCGCTACTTGCGACGCTGGTGGCGCGTGCGGCGCAGCATCTTCTTGTGCTTCTTCTTGCGCATACGCTTGCGACGCTTCTTGATCAGAGAACCCATAAGGCACGCCACGCTATCGGCCGTGGCAAGCCCTGACACGCGAGATACGGTGATCCCGCGGACGCACCGTCGTGAGCGGGGCGAGTCGTGACCGGTCCGGGGTCGTCTAATGGTAGGACAGCGGTTTTTGGTGCCGCGTGTAGGGGTTCGAATCCTCTCCCCGGAGCTCATGAGCGTTTCAGCAGTCGTGCTCGCAGCCGGAGAAGGCACGCGGATGAAGTCGAGCCGCCCCAAGCCCCTTCACCTCATCTGCGGGCGGGCGATGGTCCTGCACGTGATCCATGCCCTGGGTGGCGTGCACCCCGAGCGCACTGTCGTCGTCGTGGGTCACGGCGCGGAGCAGGTCACCAAGAAGGTGCAGCAACTCGCGCCGAGTTGGGCCAACGTCGCCTTCGTCGAGCAAGTCCAACAGAACGGCACGGGCGACGCCGCGTCGATCGGCATGTCGGCCCTCGGCGGTGACGACTACGACGACGAGTCCACGATCCTCGTCCTGCCCGGAGATACGCCGTTGCTCCGGCCCGAGACGCTACGCGAGCTCGTCGACGTCCACATCGAGTGTTCAAACGCAGCCACGCTGCTCACGAGCGTGATGGATGATCCGACCGGGTACGGGAGGGTCATTCGCAAGGCCGACGGGCAGGCGGCACGCATCGTCGAGCACCGCGACGCCGCACCCGACGAACTCGACGTGCGCGAGGTCTGCACGTCGATCTACGCCTTCCGCCGCGACCTGCTCGGCCCCGCACTGCGCAAACTCACGACCGACAACGCACAGGGCGAGTACTACCTCACCGAGGTGATCTCGGTGCTCGCAGCGATGGGGCACCGCATCGGATGCGTGCAAGCGCCCGAGGGCGAGACGCAGGGCGTCAACGACCGCTGGCAGCTGGCGCTCGCCGAGCGCGAACTGCGATCACGCACCAACAAGTACTGGCTGCTCAGCGGCGTCACCATGCTCGACCCGCGCCAGACCTTCGTCGATGTCACCGTGTCGATCGGGCGCGATGTCACGCTGTATCCCGGAACGATCCTGCAGGGCACCACCGTTGTCGGCGACGGGTGCGACATCGGCCCCGACACCCGCCTCGACGACTGCGCAGTCGGGAGCGGATCGATCGTCGAACACACCGTCGGCCACGACGCCGAGATCGGCCCGGGCGCAAGAGTGGGGCCGTACGCCCATCTGCCGGCCGGGAGCTCGGTCGCTGCGGGCGAGGCGACCGGAGCGTTCTACACTGCAGTTGTCGGCTGAGTCCCGCAGCCGACTGCGCACCGGTGCTCAGGGCCCAAAAATCGTCGGGGAGGACGTCATTGCTCATGGAAAAGGTCACCACCAAACGGCTCGCGCTGTACTCGGGTCGTACCCATCCTGAGCTGGCCCAAGAGGTGGCCGCCCACCTCAACATCGAATTGGGCCACGACAACCTGGTGGAGTTCGCAAACGGCGAGGTCAGGTGCCGATTCGGCGAGTCGATCCGTGGCTCAGACGTGTTCGTGATCCAGAGCCACTACGGCGTCGACGACCACTCGGTCAACGACTCGATCATGGAACACCTGATCATGATCGACGCGGCGTACCGCGCGTCGGCGAAGCGCATCACTGCGGTCTGCCCGTTCTACGGATATGCCCGCCAGGACCGCAAGGCGGAGGGTCGCGAGCCGATCACGGCGCGCCTGGTGGCCGACATGTTCAAGGCCGCCGGCGCAAAGCGGATGATCTCGATCGACCTCCACTCCGGCCAGATCCAGGGCTTCTTCGAGGGTCCGGTCGACCATCTCACCGCGATGCCGGTACTCGAGCAGTACGTACGCAAGCACGCTCACGCACCGGTGATCGTGTCGCCCGACGCCGGGCGCATCAAGGTCGCCGAGCGCATGGCACAGCACCTCGTCGACATCGGCGCCGACCTCGCGTTCATCTACAAGCGCCGTCCGAAGGGATCGACCAACGTGGCCGAGGCCGCCGAGGTGATGGGCGACGTCGCGGGTCGCCTGTGCGTGCTGACCGACGACATGATCGACACCGCCGGCACGATCTGCGCCGCTGCCGAGCTCCTCGTCGAGCGTGGCGCGAGCGAGGTGTGGGCGATGGCTACCCACGGCGTGCTGTCAGGCCCGGCCATCGATCGGCTGAAGAACGCTCCGCTGAGCCGCATCGTGCTGACCAACACGCTGCCGCTGCCGTCGGAGAAGCAACTCGACAAGATCGAAGTGTTGTCGGTCGCCCCGCTGATCGCCGAAGCCCTCGGCGCCGTGTTCGACGACACCAGCGTCAGCGAGATCTTCGACGGCGAAAACCTCGCCTGACCCGCCCCCAAACCCCACCCACCCCCGAAAAATGTGCCGTCGTGCCCGCTGAGCGGGCACATTCCCGCACATTTCGGCTTGTTGCATTCCGGATTGCCCCTCTCGGCGCCCACTGCGGGGGGTGATCACTTCCGCCATACTCCAACTGGCCGCATCCCAATACGGCGTGTTGAGTCGACGTCAGCTCATCGACGACCTCGACGTCTCGCCCTCGGCGTACAGCCGATGGCGAGGCCGCGGCGTGATCGTCGAGGTCGTCCCCGGCGTCGTGAGAATCGCGTCGTCGCCGGAGGACTTCATGATGCGGTGCATGGCAGTCCAGCTCTGTGTCGGTGAGGTCGGGTTCCTCAGCGGATGGACTGCTGGCGCATTGGTCGGGTTGCGAAGCATGCGCCGCCAAGTGATCCACATGACCGTGCCGACTCGCGTCGACCGAACTCTTCCGGCCTGGGCGGACATGCATCGGAGCCGCTGGTATGACGAATCCGACCGGACGACACGACCCGACGGGCTCGTCGTTGCCACGCCGATGCGAATGCTGTGGGGACTCGCAGCGACCTGCAACCAGCACCGGTTCGACCGCGCAGCGGAGGACGCATGGCACCTCGGATTGATCACGCCGGCAATTGCGTGGGACTATCTCGATGTCCATCGATGTCGGGGCAAGGATGGCGTTGCAAGACTCCAAGGGTGGCTCGAGGATGCCATGGGTCGCGATCGCGCAACGCAGAGCAATCTCGAGCGGGTGCTCCTCGAGGCACTCGCCCGCCGCGGACTGCCGACTCCGGTACGCCAACACCCGCTCCACCTCGCCCACGGCGGAGTCATCCATCTCGACATCGCTTGGCCCGAACTCAGCCTGGGAGTCGAGCCCGGAGCTTCGTGGCATCACGGTGGCGATCTCGGTCAACGGCGCGATCAGGATCGCGACCGGGCGTGCGCGGAACGTGGCTGGTTGATCGTGCGCTTCGATGAATCCATGCGCGACGACCCCGACTCGGCCGCCGCCCAGGTGGCCCGGATCTACCGCCGACGGCGCTCCGAGCACCGAAATGTGCGGGATTGAGCCCGCTACGCGGGCTCTGCAGCACATTTTTCGGGGACGTTGACGGGGAGGGGATGGGGGCGGGCGGCGATAACTTGGGATGCTGCTGTAACGACGTGGCGTCCGATGTGTGGGCGCCGTCACGAGATCTGATGGAAGCCGATCACCATGTCTGAGACCGTTCTCCAAGCCGAAACCGGCCGTCC
>JBGTEH010000186.1:0-1611 GCA_041747915.1 Ilumatobacteraceae bacterium | reverse complement strand
CAGCGCAACCGCATGGCGCCCGAGATCGAGTGCCTCCTGCACATCGCCGGGGAACAGGATCGGCATGTGCAGGTCGACCATGGTGGCGTCGCTCGACGAGGGCAGCGTCGACGACTTGGCGCCCGGATCGTCGCCGACCACAGCGACGACTCCGCCGTGCATCGAGGTGCCTGCGAACACGGCGTGGCGGATCGCGTCGCTGCTGCGATCGAATCCCGGACCTTTGCCGTACCAGATGCCGACCACGCCGTCGTACCGAGCGTCGTCGAGCGTCATCGCCAACTGGCTGCCCATCACCGCAGTGGCGGCCAGCTCCTCGTTGACCCCGGGTCGCACCACGATCGGCAGGTCGGCAACGCTGGCGGCCGCGCGGCGCAGCTCTTCGGTGAACGTACCCAGCGGCGATCCCTGGTACCCCGATGCAAAAGCGGCGGTGGTCAGGCCCAACCGACGATCGAGGCGCAGCTGATCGACCGGCAGTCGCGCGAGCGCCTGGACTCCCGACAGGAAGACCCGACCCTCCTCGAGTCGGAATCGGTCAGCGAGCTCGTACTCACGGGCACCTTCGCGCTGGCCGGTGCCCGAACTGTCGATCGTCATGCAATCTCCTCACGTCGGTACGTCCCTTTGTACCTCACCGACGCTGCCCCGTCGAACCGGCTCCGCGTCGACCACCGCTGCGCAGTTCGGCCAACGGGAGTCTCAGCTCAAGGGCTCAGGGCCCACCGACGGTGCCGTCGGACTGTGCACGTGATCGAACGCATGGTTCGGCAGGCCAACGAGGCGCCCATTGAGCGTCATGACCGGTTGGATCAGCAGGCCGACGAAGATCAAGAAGAACACCGTGCCGAGCCCGATCGGTCCACCCAGCGCCCATCCCATCGCAAGGAGAAGAATCTCAGCCGCGGCCTTGAACAACCAGAAGGGCCGACCCGTCCGCTCGACGAGCGCGATGGCGACGAGATCCATCGCCCGGATGCCGATCCCGCTCATGATGATGTAGGCGGACCCCAGAGCACAGAGGACGACACCCACCAACATCAGCCCGGCAGCGGGGCCCGCAAATCGACCGAGGACGCCGGTGTGCAGCCAAATGTCGATCATCGTTCCGCAGAAGAAGAAGGTGATGAACGGCCAGATCGAGGGAACCGCCCGCTTCAGGCCGGCCCAGATCGCAAGCATGCAAGCAGCGAACAGCCCTTGCGCCATGCCGACCGTAAGGGGGGTCAAGTCGCGAAGTCCGAGGGCGAAGACATCGAGCGGGTCCGTTCCGAGGCCGGCCTCGATGAAGCACGTCGCGCCGATGGCGAAGATCACACAGCCGGCCAGGTAGAGCGCGTACTGCCCCAAGCTGAACCGAACCGGAATCAATACCGACAGGATCGTTCGCTGATCCGTACCGACTGAACTTCGTGATCCGCCCACGTCGATCCTTCCCGCCCCCCGCCGAGGGGTACGCATCTGACAGGTGTTCCCGCGCCGCTCGCGAAATCGAGATGGAAACTACCGGCGTCTTCGTGATCGCGCAAGAGCTGCGCCCCCCGGTCAGACCAGGTAGTGGCGCACCGCGAGACGCTCGGCGGAGTCGTCGCCTGGTACGGGGAGCTGCGC
>JBGTEH010000185.1:0-8938 GCA_041747915.1 Ilumatobacteraceae bacterium | reverse complement strand
CTGGCGCAGGTTGCGGCACTCGTAGACGCCGTCGGTGTGGGTGCCGTATTCGCCCACGATCGAGTCGCCGGTGTTCCAGTAGCTGCGCGGTTCGGGATTCAACCAGTACACGTGGCGCGCCTTCTGGGCGATCTCCTTCACAACCCACGCCTGGCTGGCGTGGTAGTTGTTGCGGGCGTCGCCGAGCAACAGCACGGTCGACTTCGGACCGATGTCCTTGCCGTAGCGCTCCCAGAACACCTCGAACGCGTGGCCGTAGTCGGAGTGACCGTCGACCCACACCACGTCGGCTTCGGTGTTCACCCGGTGGATCGCCTCGGTGATGTCCTCGGTCGCCCGGAAATAGTCGGTGACCTCGTCGATGCCGTCGATGAACACGAACGATCGGACCTTCGAGAACTGGTTCTGGATCGCATACACCAGCATCAGGGTGAAGCGAGCGAACGCGGCCACCGATCCGGAGATGTCGGCGATCACCACGAGCTCAGGTTTGGACGGGCGCGGATACTTGAACTTCGGCTCGGCCGGCACACCGCCGTAGCTCAGCGAGTGCCTCACCGTGTTGCGGAAGTCGAGCGGCCCCTTACGACCGTGGCGACGTTTGCGAGCGAGACGGGCTGCGAGTTTGCGGGTGAGGGGATACAGCGACTTCTTGAGCGCCACCATCTCGTCGCGCGAGGCGTGCATGAATTCGACGTCCTCCGGCAACGGCTTGCGCAGCGTCTTGGCCATCGCCTCGGCACCGCGATCGGCGACCAACCGACGGCGAATCTCGGCCTCGATCTCGCCCTTGAACTTCTCGATGCGATCCTCGAACTCCTCGCGTTCGAGGCGCTCTTCGAGCGACGTCAGGTCGCCATCGGCCTCCTGGCGGGCCTGGTCCATCATCTTCTCGAGCATCCCGTCGAGATCGAGATTCCGCAGCGTGCGGTACAGATAGTACGTGCCGCCGACGGGCCGCCCCGGCTCCATGCCGGCGAAGCGTTGGACAGACTGCTTGGCCAGCGCACGCATCACGCCCTGATCGCCGTTCATCAGCGCCGACATCAGCATCTGCGCGATCTCCTCGGGGGTCAGACCGTCGAGACCCCCCGCCCCGCCTGACCCGTCCTGCTTCTGCTGTTCCTGCAACTCACGCCACAGCTCGTCGATGTCGGTCTCGTCGTCACCGCCCTCGACAAGGCGGTACTCGGGTCCGCGGAGGCTGAAGTAGACCTCGAAGACGGTCTCGAAGCTGCGCCAGTGCGCGTGGTTCTTGATCAGCGTTGCGCCGAGCGCGTACTTGAAGGCGTCGCGATCTTCGATCGGGATGTGCTGCACGGCCTCCATCGCATCGAGGTTCTCCGTGAGGCTGACCGGCAGGCCGGCGTTACGGAGTTCGACGACGAAGCCGTTGAGGAGATCGAGCATCAGACGATCACTCGTCGACGGACAGTTCCTTCGCCGCCTTGGCGATGTCGGTCTGGTACTTGAGCAGCACGTTGAGCGTATCCTTGGCGGTCTGCTCGTCGATGTTGTCGATGTTGAGCAACATCAGTGTGCGCGCCCAGTCGAGCGTCTCGGACACGCTCGGCGCCTTCTTCAGGTCGAGCTGGCGGATCGATCGCACGACCCGGGCGACTTGATCGGCGAGGTGCTCGCTGATGTCGGGAACCTTCGCCAGCACGATCGCCTTCTCGCGTTCGAGTTGCGGATAGTCGACGTGGAGATAGAGGCATCGACGCTTGAGGGCCTCGGACAGCTCGCGCGTGTTGTTCGAGGTGAGGAACACCAATGGGATCTGGGTGGCCGTGATCGTTCCGAGTTCCGGAATCGACACCTGGTAGTCCGAGAGGATCTCGAGCAACAGCGCCTCGGTCTCGACCTCGACGCGGTCGACCTCGTCGATCAACAGCACGACCGGGTCGGTGGCGGTGATCGCTTCGAGCAACGGACGCGTGAGGAGGAACTCGTCGGAGAAGATGTCGTCCTTGATCTCGGTCCAGTCCTCACCTTGCTCGCCACGCTCGGTTTGGATGCGCAGGAGCTGCTTCTTGTAGTTCCACTCGTAGAGGGCTTTGCTCTCGTCGAGGCCCTCGTAGCACTGCAGGCGGATGAGGCGAGCGTTGGTGATCTCGGCGATCGACTTGGCGAGCTGTGTCTTGCCCGTGCCCGCCGGACCTTCGACCAGGATCGGCTTCTGCAGACGATCGGCGAGGTACGCAACGCCGGCGATGCCATCGTCGGCCAGGTAGTGCACGTCACGCAACGCATCGCGCACCGACTGCACACTCTCGAAGCGATTGGTCGTGCTCCCCGCGTCCATCGTGGTCATGGAGCGAACGCTACCGCTGCGCTTGACCCGTGGGTCAATCGGATTGCCCTACGGTGACCGCATGCCGGGTACGTCGTTCGATCAGGTCGCGTCGATCTACGACGCGACTCGCGGAGGTGAGCGTCGGGGTCAGGGATTCGCTGATGCTCTCGTCGACCGGATCGTCGGGCCGTCGGTGGCCGAGTTGGGAATCGGTACCGGCGTGATCGCACAGGGCCTACACCACCATGGCCTGGACGTGATCGGATTCGACCTGAGTGATGCGATGATGCGCGCGGCGATAGGTCGGGTGGGCGGACGCGTGGCGATCGCCGACGTCGATGTACTCCCGCTCGCCGACGACAGTCTCGACACCGCCTACTTCGTGTGGGTGCTGCAGTTGGTCGAGGACCCGCTGGACACGCTGTCGGAAGCGGCCCGTGTGGTGCGGCCGGGCGGACACGTGATCGCAATCCTGTCGAACGCCGACTTCGACCCCAGCGACGAGATCGCCCCCATCTTCAACCGTCTGGCGTCGCTACGTGCGGACCGCCTCGGGCGCGAGCAGATCGTGCTGGCCAGCGTGCCGGGGCTTTCGCTGACGGAGCAGACCTGGACGCCGTGGGACGAGTACGAGGCATTGATCAGCGTCGAGGCCGACAACATCGAGAACCGGATCTACTCCTCGCTCTTCGACGTCGACGACGCGACGTGGAAATCTGTCGTCGTTCCGGTCATCGAGCAACTGCGGGCGCTCCCCGACCCCGATCGCCCGCGGCAACGCCGCAACCGTCACCCCCTCATCGTCTGGACTGTTACGCCGGGGGTCTGACCCTGGCGTCACAGGTGTACCGGCGGCGTTGAGTCCGCAGCACTAGCGTTCGCTCGAATGAGTTCGGGCCTGTTGCGCAGCAACGTCGTCGTTGCGAGCGGGACGGCGCTCTCTCGGATCACCGGTCTGCTCCGCCTGATCATCCTCGGGTACGTGCTCGGACAGACTGCGCTCTCCGACGCCTACCTGATCGCCAACGAGACGCCGAACATCGTCTACGAGCTCCTGCTCGGCGGGCTGTTGTCGGCCACTCTCGTACCACTGTTCTCCACCTTCATCGAGAACGACGACGACGAGTCGACCAACGTCGTGCTCACAGTTGCGGTGACGCTGATGGCGGCGTTGACCGTGGTCGCGGTCATCGCCGCTCCGCTGATCTTCGGGCTCTACTCGGTGAACATCGCCGATGGGGTCGATCCCGACCTGTACCGCTCGGTGGGGACCACCCTCGCTCGCATCTTCCTCATCCAGATCTTCTTCTACGGTCTGGTCGGGCTCGCCAACGCGTTCCTCAACAGCCGCCGCCGATTCTTCGCCGCCGCATGGGCACCGATCCTGCCGAACGTGATCATCATCGCGTTCCTGTTGTCGCTGCCGAACCCGGGGTCAGCCGACTGGCAGCTGGTCGACGTGCTGTCGGATGATCGACTCCGATGGACTCTCGGCCTCGGTGCGACCGTGGGCATCGCAACGATGGCGGCGGTCCTCGTGCCTGCAATGTTCGCGACGGGCTTCCGGTTCCGCCCGAAGTTCGACGTGAAACACCCGGCCGTGCGCAAGCTGTTCTCACTGTCGTTCTGGACGATCGGCTTCGTCATCGCCAATCAGGTGGCACTGGTCGTGGTCCGCAACCTCGCTGCGGGTGGCTCGAGCGACAACAGCGCGTACATCAACGCGTTCACGTTCTTCGTGCTCCCGCACGGTCTGTTGGCGGTGTCGATCGCCACGACGTTCCAGCCCGAGATGGCTCGTTCGGTCGCCCGGCGCGATCGCGTCGGCTTCATCGACCAGGCATCGTTCGGCCTGCGGATGACCGCGTTGTTCACGATTCCCGCCGGGGTCGGAATCTTCGTGCTGCGCCAACCGATCATCGGAGCACTTCTCCAGCGTGGAGAGTTCGACGCCCTCGACGCCGACGCTGCCCAGCGCGCCCTCGCCGGGCTGGCGCTCGGACTCGGCGCGTTCTCGATCTACATGTTCGTGTTGCGCGGGTTCTACGCACACAAGGACACCCGTACTCCCTTCGTGATCAACGTGGTCGAGAACACCATCAACATCGTGCTCGCATTCGTACTCGTGGACCGGTTCGGCGTTCTCGGACTCGGGCTGGCTTTCGCCGGCGCCTATGTGGTGTCGTCGCTGTGGGCGATGAAGGTTCTGAGTGACAAGGTCCCAGGATTCTCGGTCCGTTCGATCCTCTCGAGCATCGTTCCAATGCTGCTGGCCGCGCTGCTGATGGCCGAGGCGGTGTGGCTCGTCACCCAACATGTCGGAGCAAACATCGGCATCGATGCCGTCATCCGTCTCGCGGTCGGGACGATCGTGGGTGTCGTGGTGTACCTCGGCGTCCTCCTCGCCCTCGGTGTGCCCGAACTCGATGCCGTTCGCCACCGCCTCCGCCCCCGCCCGACCTGACGTCACGTTCGTGGCGTCACGTTTGCGGCGCACTTTCGGTGAGCCGGCTCACACAATTCGCACCACAAACGGGGTGGGGGTTCAGTGCGGGAGGACGACGAGGTCGTCGCGGCGCACCACCTCGTGGTTGACACCTGGCGGAAGATCGCCGGTACGGCGACCCAGCACGCCTCGAGCGACCGGCGCACCGATGGCGACGAGGCCTCGCGCGAAGGGCCGACCGTCGGGCCCGGCGATGTCGACCGTGTCCCCCTCGGCGAACTCGCCGTCCACCGACACGATCCCAGCCGGAAGCAGGCTGTTGGGGCGGTCGGTCAGCGCCAGACGGGCGCCGGCATCGACGTGGAGCGTTCCCAGCACCTCGGACGCAAAGGCAATCCACAGCTTGCGCGCCGACAGCGTGCGCTCGTGCGCTTCGAAGGTGGTGCCGACGAGTTCGGCCGAGACGGCACCGGCGAGAACGTCGGGCCTGGACGCCCGTGCGATCACACTGCGCAGGCCCGACCACGATGCCATGCGCGCAGCGGTGAGCTTCGACGCCATCCCGCCACTCCCGCGACCGCTCCCCCCGGCATCGACGATGACGGAGAGCAACGGATCGTCACGCCGAACGAGGGGGATCAACGTCGCCGACGGATCTCGACGCGGGTCGGCGGTGTAGACGCCGTCCATGTCCGTCAGCAGAACGAGAACATCGGCGCTCAGGCTGTTGGCGACGAGGGCGGCCAGGCGGTCGTTGTCGCCGTAGCGGAGCTCATCGTTGGCGATGGCATCATTCTCGTTGACCACCGGGACGCATCCGAGTTCGAGCAGCCGCTCGATCGTTCGGCGAGCATGCAGGTACTGCGTGCGATCGACGAAATCGTGTGGATCGAGCAGCACCTGGGCCCCGACCAGATCGTGGCGGGCGAACTCGCGGTTGTACGCCTCGACCAGGCGGCTCTGCCCGGCGGCGGAGATCGCCTGCAACGTCGTCATGTCCGTGGGTCGTTCCGACAGACCGAGCGCCGCCACTCCGGCCGCGACCGCACCCGACGACACCACGATGACCTCGTGACCCGCGGCGCGAAGCGCAGCGACCTCGTCGGCGAGTTTGGCCATCGCCACCAGGTCGACGACCCCTCCCACATCGGTGATCGACGCCGTGCCGATCTTCGCGACAACTCTCATCGACGGCCGCCTACAGGTCCGGCGAGTACGAGAAACTGAACTCACCGATCCAGATGACGTCGCCCTCGCGAGCGCCCGCCTTGGCCAACATCTTCGGAACGCCCAAGCGCTCGAGTCGGTAGTCGATGTACGACAGCGCCTCGGGAGTCGTCACGTCGTTGAGCGCCACCACTCGCTCGACATCGCGGCCCAGGAGCCGGAATTCGCCGTCGGCGACCCGCTCGACTGCTGCGCCGCTCGCCTCGGGTCGCAACACGACCACGCCCTCGGCCCACTCGATCGATTGGCGAACATCGTGGACCAGCGACGCCAGTCGGCCAACGACCTCGGAGACACCTTGGCGCGTCACCGATGACATGATCAAACCGTCCCAGCCGAGCGCCGCCAGTTCCTCGGTTTGCACGCTGTCGGCCTTGGTGCCCACCGTGACGCGGGGTCGTTCGAGCAGTTCGGGCTGATAGGCGCCGAGTTCGTGCAGGAGGATCCGCTCCTGTTCCTGCGGGCTGACAGCGTCCATCGGAGCCAGGTCGACGAGCAGACACAGCACCCGGGCGCGCTCGACGTGGCGCAGGAACTGGTGTCCGAGCCCCTTGCCCTCACTGGCGCCCTCGATCAGGCCGGGGATGTCGGCCACGACGAAGTCGGTCTCGTCGTCGACGCGCACCACGCCGAGGTTGGGTTCGAGCGTGGTGAACGGGTAGTTGGCGATCTTGGGCTTCGCGGCCGAGATCACGCTGATGAACGTGGACTTTCCGGCATTCGGAAACCCGACGAGAGCGACGTCGGCCATCAACCTGAGTTCCAGCCTGAGCCAACGTTGCTCGCCATGCTCGCCCTGTTCGGCAAACCCCGGAGCCCGACGCTTGTTCGACAGGAACTTCGCATTGCCGCGCCCACCACGCCCGCCCGCCGCAGCGAGCCAGCGGTCGCCGTGGTTCACGAGTTCGGCGAGCATCTCCCCGCTGTACAGGTCGAACACGACGGTGCCCATCGGAACGGTGATCTCCAACGACGGCCCACGACGCCCGTGGAGGTCCTTGCCCTTGCCGTGCACCCCGCTCTCGGCGCGGCGGTGCGGATGGTCTCGGAACGCCAGCAGCGACGACACGTTGTGATCGGCGACGAGCCACACACCGCCACCATTGCCGCCGTCACCGCCGTTGGGGCCGCCCATCGCCTCCGGCCCTTCCCGACGGAAGCTGACGCAACCCGCGCCGCCGTCGCCACCGCGTACATTCAGTTGGCACTCGTCGACGAACTGCGACATTTCCCTGAGGCTAACGCCGCCGATCCGACGGCATCTCGTATCGTTCCGTCATGACCGGGCTTCCCTTTCCCGACTCGGCGGTCGATCGCGCCGATCGTTGGGCGGCCTCGATGACCGGGTACGGCGGCGACGACATCGTGGTCGCCCACGCAGACTCCGACGCAATCGTCGGCGAGGCGGTCATACGCACTCGCGAGGAGCGCGAGGAGGCGGAATCGCAGCGCCTCGCCACCCACGCCACACGAGCCCACGGCAGCGGAACTCGCGCCGTCGAGGAAGCACCCGACCCCTACCGCACGTGCTTCGAACGCGATCGCGATCGCATCCTCCACGATTCGTCGTTCCGGCGCCTGGCCGGCAAGACCCAGGTTTTCGTGTTTCCCGACGATCACCAACGCACACGCATGACCCATGCCCTCGAGGTGGCCCAGGTGGCGCGCTCGGTCGGCGATGCCCTCAGCCTCAACGTGCCGCTCATCGAGGCAATGGCCCTCGGGCACGACTGCGGGCACGGCCCCGGCGGACATGCCAGCGAGGATGCGCTGTCGCCCTACATCGACGGCGGATTCGACCACGCTCCCTGGGGCGCTGATGTCACATTGCAGCCGTTGAACCTCTGCGTCGAGACACTCGACGGTATCCGCAACCACTCCTGGAGTCTGCCCGCGCCGCACACGCCCGAAGGCGAGGTCGTGTCGTGGGCCGATCGCATCGCCTACGTCTGCCATGACTTCGAGGACGCCGTGGCGGCCGGCATCGTGGCGCCCGACATGTTGCCGACGATCGTGTCCGAGCGGTGCGGCAGTGACCGGTCACGTCAACTCGGCACGTTCGTGCGGGCGATGATCGACACCGCGGCGGCGACCGGACGAATCGGAATGTCGCCACCCGCTGCCGAGGCGCTCACGGAGTTCCGACGCTTCAACTACGAGAGCATCTACCTCCGTCCGGCCAGCAAGAAGCAAGCCGACGCAGTGGTGTCTTTGTTGCGAGCGCTCGTCGAGCACTACGCCGACCGCCCACACGCGATCCCGACCCAAACCGTCGCCGCAGCCCTCGGCGAACCCGCACTCGCAGACCCGGGCAGTGCCGCCGCGCTCCGAGCCGCTGTCGCCTACGTGGCCGGGATGACCGACCGCTTCGCATGCCAGGAAGGCCTGTCGCGCCTGTCGTGGGATCCGGCCGACCTGCCCCAGGGAATCGGGGTCAGTTGGTACCGAGGGATGCAGCCCTGATCCCGAGGCCCATGATGAACAAGCTGCCCAAGCCGTACAAGAGGTACACCTTGTCCTTCACGAACGGGCTTCCTCGATAGCTGTAGAGGATGCCGACGGCCACGATTGCGCTGAACCCGTACAGAGCGTGGAACTCGTCGAGTTCGATGTCGTAGCGGTTGACCATCAACACCCCGACCACCGCAATGGCGAACGCCGACAGTTGAGCCACGGCGATCGCCCACCACAACAATCGGACGCGGAGGCGCGGTACGTACTGTGCAGCGAGCGCCCAGACACCGACTGCAGCGTTGGCGAGCACGAGAAACCAGGCGAGCGTGTCGTGAAGATCGAACAGTGTCACTGGTCGACTTCGATCCGCACGATCCTGCGACGCCTAGATGCCGCAGTCGTCGCCGCCGATGATCGCAGTCACGGTGGCGGCGTCGTCGACGCCGGTGAGAAACCCGCGCAGGCTGTCGTTGACGATGAAGAAGGGCGGCGTGAAGTCGTCCTCCGGCAAGATC
>JBGTEH010000184.1:0-12337 GCA_041747915.1 Ilumatobacteraceae bacterium | reverse complement strand
CGTCACGGCGACTTCCGCGTCGAGACGCGCGGCTGCGGCGACGCTGCCGAGCGTGACGAACCACTCGGTCGTCGGGAGATCGGACACCACCTCGACCCCGGTGAGCGCCGCTGCGCAGGGGTCGTCAGGCTCGACGGCGATCAGCGCTGAGCCACCCGATCGGACGAAGCGCTCGATGGCCGACGCCCGATCGACGTCGAGCCGACCACTGACGAGCTTCGATTCGTTCCAGCAGTCAGATGCCATCCGGCGACCATAGCGAAGGGTCCGCAGCGATGCTCGCTGAGCGCCGAAGCGGTCGATTGCGACGGGTTTCGAGCACGACGTCGTGTTGCGACCAGGTCGCAACTAGCGTGACGAAGGTGTTGCTCCGCCCTTGTCGCTTCCACTGCGCCGTCGCCGTCGGCGCCATCTCCACCTTGATGCTCGCTCTGAGCGCGTGTGGAAGCGACGGGTCGGCTGCCGAGCCGTCCGAGAGCACCTCATCCGATGTCTCCTCCGTCGACAGCCCAACCGAACAGCTCCAGGTGGTGACGACCGTCGCGCCGATCACGTCGATCGCCGCGAACATCATCGGCGATCGCGCCGAAATCGTGGGACTCGTCCCGGAGGGCACCAACTCGCACACCTTCGAGCCGCCGCCGTCGGCAGCCGAGGTGATGACCACGGCCGACATCGTGTTCATCAACGGGCTGCAGCTCGAGGAGCCGACGAAGGAACTGGCGCTGGCCAACGTCACAGATGGTGTCGAGATCATCGAACTGGGTGACGAAACCATTCAGCCCGATCAGTACAAGTACGACTTCTCGTTCCCCGAGGATGGTGGCAAGCCGAACCCGCACCTGTGGACCGATCCCACGTTAGTGAAGGTCTATGCCGACATCATTCGCGACAACATGGTCGAACTCGACCCCGACGGCACCGATGTCTACAACGGCAATTTCGACGAGTTCGAAGCGCTGGTCGACGAGTTCGATGCCGCGATCACCGAGTCGTTCGCGACCATCGCCGACGACGACCGCAAGCTGGTCACTTATCACGACGCCTATGCGTACTTCGCCGACACCTACGGCTGGAACGTCATCGGCGCGATCCAACCGTCGGACTTCGGCGACCCGACACCGAAGGAAGTCGCCGACCTCATCGATCAGATCGAGGCCGAGAATGTGACGGCGATCTTCGGCTCCGAGGTCTTCCCGTCGCCGATCCTCGAACAGATCGCCAAGGAGACCGGCGCGACCTATGTCGACGACCTGCGCGACGACGACCTGCCGGGCGAACCCGGCGACGACGACCACTCCTGGCTCGGACTCATGAAGTTCAACTTCGTCACGATGACCGAGGCGCTGGGTGGCGATGCGTCGGCTCTCGCCGACTTCGCGGTCCGCGACGTTGCTGCCGACCAGGCGGAGTACCCGCAGTGAGTCCGTCATGAAGCATTCCTCGACGGTCACCCCGACACGCGAGCTGATCGTCGTCGATCACCTGACGGTGAACTACTCCGGCGGCGCACCGGTGCTCATCGACGTCGACCTGACGATCGAGGCGGGTGACCTGATCGGTATCGTCGGTCCGTCTGGGTCTGGCAAATCGACGCTGCTCAAGGCGATGCTCGGCACGGTTGCCCCCGTCGCCGGCACGGTGCGACGCCAGGCCGGCCTCGCCGTGGGACTCGTGCCGCAGGTGGAGACGATCGACTGGAACTTTCCCGTCACGGTCGCCGAATGTGTCGGCATGGCGCGTGCTCGAGGTCTGCGAATGCCGTGGATCAGCAAAGGCGAGCGAAATGAGATCTCAGCGGTACTCGAACGGTTGGGAATGGGTGGGCTGGGTCGTCGTCACATCCGCGAACTCTCGGGTGGTCAGCAGCAGCGAGTGTTCCTTGCCCGCGCGCTGTTCACCGACGCGCAGGTGATCTTCCTCGACGAGCCGACGTCCGGGCTCGACGTGCGTACCCGTCACGACGTACTGCATCTGCTCGACGATCTGAACGCCGACGGCCTCACCATCGTTCTCACGACCCACGATCTCAACGGCATCGCCGCGCACCTTCCGACGCTCGTGTGCCTGAACCGCTCGGTGATTGGGGCCGGGAGTCCCGACGAGGTGCTCGTGCCCGACGTGCTCGAGCGCACCTACGGATCTCCGATGGAGGTACTCGAACACGGTGGAATGCGCGTTGTCGTCGATGCACCGCTCGGGTCCAACGTCACGCCGCTGCGTCGCACTGCGGGCGGCTCAGGGGGCCCGGCATGAGTTGGTCGGAACTGCTGCGACCTTTCGAGTTCGAGTTCTTCCGCAACGGCTTGTACGTGGCGACGATCGCCGGCGCATTGTGCGGGGTCGTGGGTTGTTACGTGGTGTTGCGCAACATGAGCTACATCGGCCACGGGCTGTCGCACTCGATCTTCGGCGGCTACGCCGTCGCCGGTCTGGCAGGGGTGAACCTGTTCCTCGGCGCGGGCATCTGGGGGGTGATCACGGCGCTCGCCGTCGGTGGCATCGTGCGGCGTCGACCGATCGGATCCGACGCTGCGATCGGCGTGGTGACCACAGCGTCGTTCGCGCTCGGGCTCGCCCTCGTACAGCTGTACGGCTCACCTGGCCGCAATGCCGACGCGCTGCTGTTCGGCAACGTCCTCGGCGTGACCTCGTCAGATGTCTGGCTCATCGTCGGTGTGGCGCTCGCCACTGCGGCCATCGTGTTCTTCTTCTACCGTCAGCTGCTCTTCACGACGTTCGACTCACAGGTGGCTGCGGCCACCGGGGTACGGACCGCATGGATCGACGCGCTCCTGATGATCGTGCTGTCGGCGACCGTTCTCGCCACGATGAACGTGATGGGTGTGACGCTGATCGCTGCCACGCTCGTGGTGCCCGCCGTGGTGGCGCGCATGCTGACCGACAGCTTCTCCACGATGCTCGCGCTGTCGGCGGTGATCGGTGCGGTCAGCGGCTTCGTCGGCATGAACGCCAGCTACCACCTCGACGTGGCGTCAGGCCCCACGATCGTGCTCACCGCTGCCTGCTTCTTCATCGTGGCCTACGTGTTCGGCGGCCGCTACCGACGCCGCGCGGCCACCGTCGCCCACGCCCACTGACCGCTCGCAACATGTAACGCTGGTGCCAGGCACCATCGTTACCTCAGGCGGCGCGGAGGGCGGCCATGACGGAGGCCCAGCGATCGGGATCGCTCGCATAGGGGGCGTAGAAGCTGATGCGCTGGATCACGTCGCCGTAGCGCTTCGACAGCTCCGGAGCGATGTGTTCGGGCTCGCCGACGACGGCGAACGTGTTGAGGATCTCGTCGTCGATGAGCGTGCCCATCTTGGCCCACTCGCCCTGCTTGGACAGGGTGTTCAGTTCGTCCTGCAGCCCGCCCCAGCCGTGGATCTCCAACACGTTGCGGTACGCCGGCGTCGAACCGTAGAACGCGATCTGCTGGCGGGTTCCCGTGGCTGCGGCTTCGAGTTCCTGATCGTTGCCGCCGGTCACCACGAACGACGGTCCGATGATCTCGAAGCCCTCCATGGTCTTGCCGGCCTTCGCCCGACCGCGCTCGAGTGCCGGGATGGTGACCTCGCGCAGATACTTCTCCGTGGTGAAGCCGTGGCAGATGAACCCGTCGCACACCTCGCCTGCGACCTCGGTCATCAGCTCGCCGACACCTGCGAGAAAGACCCGCGGCGGCCCGAACCCGTCGAGATCACTCGGGTTCGGCGTGAAGAACGGCGTCATCAGCGTGTGGGTGTAGAACTCGCCGCGGAAGTCGAGCTTCTCGCCCGTCAACCATGTGTTCCAGATCGCCCGCATCGCCAGGACCATCTCACGCATGCGCGGGGCGGGGTGGCTCCACTCCATCGAGAAGCGCTTCGTGATGTGTGGCTTGATCTGGCTGCCGAGGCCGAGGATGAACCGCCCGCCCGAGTACGCCTGGAGATCCCAGGCAGTGTTCGCGAGCGTCATCGGGCTGCGGGCGAAGGCGACAGCGATCGACGTGCCGAGCTCGAGTTGCTCGGTGTGTTCGGCCGCCAGCAACAGCGGCAGGAACGGATCGTGCGACGTCTCCGCTGTCCACGCACCGGAGTAACCAGCGGCCTCCACCTCCTTCGCGTTCGCCGCCGCGCTGCGCAGGTCCATGCCGATGTTGCCGTCGATCTTCATTCGCCCGACGCTACGCGAGCCGGACTTCGGCGGTCCGATCGAAGGTGGTGGTCAGTCCTGGTCGCGCAGGAACTGTTGGATCTCGTCGGCCAGTTCGTCGCCGGAGCGCATCTCGAACGCAGGCCCGGGAGCCGGATCGCCGTCGGTGGAGGCGTCGTACATCTCCTCGAGCTGACGCAGCATCGTGACGTGATCGGCATTGTCCGCGATCGACGCGTCGATCATGTTGCGCTGCGGGCCCACGGCCGCGCGCAGATCGGCCGCGGCCACCTCGATCCCCGTCACCTCGGTCAACCCGTCGAGCAGCGCGACCGACGCCGCTGGATAGGGGAGCGCTGAGACGTAGTGGGGAACCTGCACCCAGATTCCGAGCGCGGGGATCTTGGCCGCGTGCATCGCATGCTCGAGCGCGGCGGCCATGCCTGCGGGCACGTCGACAGAGCTACGAGCGAACGTGACGTTGGCGAGCACCTCCGTCGACGGTGACGAACACGACAGCCGCGGCGTGCGCGTGTGCGGAGCGGCGAACGGGTAGGCACCGAATGCGACCATGCGGGTGACACCCAACTCGACCGCGATCTCCGAGATCGCCCGGGCGAAGCGGTGCCACGCCATGTCGGGCTCGGGACCGGTCAGGACCAGGACGTCACGGCCGGAAGTGGACCGCCCGGAGCGCAGCTCGATCGTCGACCAGATCAGGTCGGTGTTGACGCCGTCGCGCAGTTCCATGACCGGTCGCCGGGCGCGAAAGTCGATGAACGTGTCGTCGTCGAAACGAACGAGCGGAGTGGACTCGCACTCCTTCGACAGTGCGTCGGCGGCCGCCGCACCGGCACCCGCAGCATCGATCCACCCCGTGAGCATCACGACCAGGACCGGCTCGTGGAGCATCGGTTCATCGACCAGCCACTGGTAGGCGCCGTCGCCACCCGCTCGCGCCACGGGTTCGTTCACGCCAACGCTTCCAGGTAGCGCTCGGCACTCGCCGCGGCCTGTTCGACCTGCAACTTGAACGGTGCCAACTCCTCGGGGGGACGATCGCCCAGTGCACCGCCGAGGTACCGGGAGTAGACACCCTCGATGATGCAGGCCAACTTCCAGAACGCGAAGGCAATGTAGAAGTCGAGCTGCGAGATGTCACGCCCCGACACCTCGGCGTACCGCTCGGCGAGTTGCGGACGGTCCCAGAATCCGGTGGCCGAAGTGGCTGTGCCACTCCACGCTCCTGCGGCATCGTTGGGCCCGTTCCAGTACACCTGCAGCAGCCCGAGGTCGGCGAGCGGATCGCCGAGCGTGCAGATTTCCCAGTCGAGCACCGCGACCACGTTGCCGTCGTCGTCGACCATGCAGTTGTCGAGGCGGTAGTCGCCGTGGACGATGGTGGCCGGGCCCTGTTCGGGGATCCGCTCCAGGAGCCGGTCGTGGACGCGATCGACAGCGGCGAGTTCGCGGGTCTTGCCCTGGTTCCACTGGCTGTACCAGCGCTTGAGTTGGCGCTCGATGTAGCTGTCGTGGCGGCCGAGCTCGGAGAGTCCGGCTGCATCGAGATCGACGGTATGGATCGCCGCCATCGTGTCGACCAGCGAACGACTCGCGTTGCCGCGCGACACCTCGTCGGCGAGCGCCGACTCCGCGATCGTGCGGTCGCGCAACACGTGACCGTCGACGAATCCCATCACGTAGAACGGAGAGTCGTTGACGCCGAGATCGTCGCAGAACCCCTTCACCGCCGGCACCGGAACCGCCGACGTCTGCAGCCCGGCGAGGACGCGGTGCTCGCGACCCATGTCGTGCGCGCTGGCGAGAACGTGACCGAGCGGAGGACGCCGCAGCACGAATTGGGCGCCATCGGATCCGGTGACGCGGAACGTGAGGTTCGAATGTCCACCCGCGATCACATCGAACGTGAACGGGCCGGTCGCTCCGGCGACGTGCGATTCGAGCCACGTCGTGACGGGTGCAACGTGGATGCCCGGCACTGACTTCATCGGAGCATGTTCCCACTCATGTCCTGCTGAGGGTACTCATCGGCCACCGGTAGCGTTGAGTCCATGGCAGCCATCGACGTCACCGACGCAACGTTCCAGACCGAAGTGATCGAGAGGTCCGCGCAGCTTCCGGTCGTGGTCGATCTGTGGGCGCCGTGGTGCGGGCCGTGCAAGACCCTCGGGCCGATCATCGAGAAGGTCATCGACGAAACCGGTGGCAAGGTGATGCTGGTGAAGGTCAACGTCGACGAGAACCCCGCGCTCAGCCAGGCGTTCAAGGTTCAGTCGATCCCCGCTGTGTACGCCGTCAAGGACGGTGAGATCGTCGACGGGTTCATGGGTTCGTACCCCGAGCACTCCGTCAAGGAGTTCGTCGACGCTCTGCTGCCGAGCCAGGACGAGGTGGCTGTGGCCGAGCTGCTGTTGGCCGGCGACGAAGCAAGCCTGCGCACCGCGCTGTCGATGGAACCGGCCAACGAAGACGTGATCGTCGCTCTCGCCGATCTGCTCATCGCCGACCACAACGCCGACGAGGCGCTGGTACTCCTGGCGCGTATCCCCGAGTCGGACCGTACGAGACGCGTGGCAGCGCTGGCGCGTGTCGGTGAGGCCCCGCAGGACGACTACGACGATCAGCTCGCGGCGTTGCTGGATCAGGTCAAGGACGACGACGAGGCCCGCCAGAAGTACGTCGATCTACTCGAGTTGATGGGTGCCCACGACCCACGCACGGCCGAACATCGACGCCGACTCACGTCGCGTCTGTACTGATCTCGTCGACTCTCGGATGATCGGTGAGGAAGCCGGTCAATCGATGTTGGAACAGCCCGACGACCTCGCTGTAGCGACGTCGCAGACGAGCAACGGTGTCGCCGGGCGCCAGTGATCGAGGAAGTTGGGGTTCGCTGCGCAAGAACCGTTGAGCGCTCGCGAGAGTGACGAACGCGTCGGCGAGTGCTTGGTCGCTGTCGCTCGATCCGAGCGCGTCGTCAGTCGCTTCGAGAAACTCCACGTGCTCCGCCGCGACTCGCTCGAGGCTGTCGAGATCCCACAACCGGTCGACGAGGGCGGGCGCATCGCCGATCAGCAGCGGGCCGCGCGTCAACGCGACGCCAGGGAGATCGGACGGCACATCGATGTTGCCGGGCCGCAACCAGACGTCGGGTCGGAGTTCGCCGAAGCGAGAGCCCATCACCCGTGCCCGAAAGTCTCGGCGCTGTGCGACCGGCCGCCGCTCGTCGAGCACGACCGCGACCCACCACGTGTCGTCCCACGTCGCCGGCGGATCAGATCGTCCGGCGTCTTGCTGTGCCTGACGTTCGAGCAAGCGGAGACCGAGCCGATAGGTGCCGTCCGAATTCGTGAGTTCGCCGAGCGCAACCATCCGCGACAGCGCGGTTCGTGCGGCGCCGTCGCTGATCCCGAACAGGGAGGTGAACGCGAGCAGCCGTCCCACCGGCATCGAAGGGGGGTGCGAGCCGAGCAGTACCGACAGCACGATCGAGCGAGGGCTGAGGGGCCGGAGGCTGCGGTCCAGGTTCGCCCGTCCAGAGGCATGTGTCATACGAATGTTGCTCACCGTGATCAGATACCGTAACATCGCAGCATGACCGAAGTGGCGACGCCGAGCACGATGGTGCCACCCATCGATGCGCTCGCCGATGTCCTGCCGACCGAACGCCTCAACGAACGGGGCAAGCCGCGACCTCCGCTGCGCAACGAGCTTCGCCGCATCTCCAACGGTCGCAACGCACTCGCGGTCGTGAGCACCCTTGGGCAGTCGTTCGGCGTGGTGATCGCGGCAGCGTGGATCAACACGTGGTGGTCGTATCTGCTGGCGTTCGTGCTGATGGTGCGCGGTCACGTGTGCCTGAACATCCTTGCCCACGAAGCAGCCCATCGGCTGCTGTTCAGCCGCCGCCGGCTCAATGACGGCGTCGGTCGGTGGCTGCTCGCGTATCCGACGTATCAGGCGATGCTTGCCTATCGTCGGGCTCACTTCGCCCATCACCGCGACGAGATGGGACCAGGCGAACCCGACATCGGGCTCTACTCCGGCTATCCGGTGCGGCGCGACTCCTGGCATCGCAAGCTTCGCCGTGACGCGACGGGCAACAGCGCGTCGAAGAACTTCCGCTCGTTGTATCAGGCGCTCCGGCGGGGCCAGACCGAAGCGAAGCAGATCGCCGCGCTCCACGCCGTCATGCTCGGCACCTCGATGCTGTTCATGCGACCTCTCGCCTACCTGGTGTGGATCCTGTCGTGGTCCACGTTGTGGAAGGTGTCGAACCGTCTGCGCTCGATCGCCGAACACGGCGGCATGGTGCGTTCGAAGGACCGCAGGCTGACCACCCATGTCATCCGCCAGAGCCGACTCGCGCGCTACTGGATGGTGCCGTACAACACCGGGTGGCACCTCGCACACCACGTCGACATGGGCGTGCCGTGGTACAACCTTCCGCGCCTGCACCAGGAACTCGTGGCGTCGGGCTGGGTCACCGACGCTGTCGAATACCCGAGCTATCGCGCCTTCTGGCGCACTGCCTCGTCCGGCTGACCTGAAACGGCGGCGTCGGACCCCACCGTTTCAGGTTGGGTTGGTGGGCCGCGGCGGTAGGTTCTCGATACCGACTTCCTCCTGTTGACGTGTGCGCATGACGCACGCTGCGGTCGAGGAGTCGATGGTGGAACCCCTGCAGAGACCTGTGTCGCCCGGTTCGTTGGCGACACGAACGAGAACGTGGCTCGAGTGGTTCGGCGTCGGTCGCTTGGTGGCTGCGGCCAGTGCGACGGTGGTGGTCTGTGCCGGGGCGTTCTGGCTGATCAGCACTCCGCCCCCGTCGACGGAAGCGTCACTTCCGATGGCGACCACCAGTTCGGTGGTCGCACCGCCGATCGATGTCGGCCAGGCACCGTCGACGACCGGTGCCACGTTGGTGGTCCACGTGGCCGGTGCCGTAGTCGACCCGGGCGTCTACGAAGTCCGCTTCGGCACTCGTGTCCGTGATGCGATCGACGCCGCCGGTGGACCCACCGAATCGGCAGACCTCGACGTGCTGAATCTTGCTGCTGTGGTCGTCGACGCCACGCGTGTCTACGTACCGGTGGTCGGCGAGCCGGTTCCGCCCGTGGCCTTCACTTCGTCGGATGCTGCCGCGATCCCGGCCGGCCCCATCGACGTCAACAGCGCGACCGCCGACGAACTCGACCGGCTCCCCGGGGTCGGCCCGGCAACGGCGACGGCGATCATCACCGAGCGCGAGCGCAACGGGCCCTTCGTCGGTGTCGACGATCTCGACCGGGTGCCGGGGATCGGTCCGGCGAAGCTCGACGCGCTCCGCGAGTTGGTGACGACCTGATGCCGGCGCGATCAGTCCCGTTCAGAACAATGAGTCGGAGATCACGGCGGCGGAGATGGCGAGTGCCAGGCAGCAGCCGGCCCAGATTCCGCCGCACATCCATGCATAGTGGTGCCAGTAGTCGCTCCACGTCGCCATCGGGTTTCGAGTTGCACGTCGCGACGCCAGGAACCCCACGAGAATCCACAGCAGCGCCGATGCGCCGATCGCGAGTGCGTAACGGCCCGTGTTGGCGAAGGGTGCGCCGACGAGGAGCAGTCCGGGGGCAGCACAGACTCCGCCGATCAGCCCGACCGCTCCGCTCCAGGTTGCGTCCGACCATCGCAAGGCGCCGTATGCGATGGCGCCGAGAACCGCCGGCGCGACGACGCCCAGCGGCGGCCCCCACGTGCGGATGCGCGATCGATACCAGCGCGGTCCCTCGATCAGCGGCGCAGCCGTCAACGAGTGGTATGCGGGTGGCCGGGCACCAGGGGGAACGGGGGTGAACGACGTCACGGACGGCCAATGTTACGAGCATTCGCTCGGCGAATCGATGCACCCGGTCGGCGACGATCCACCCGTGGTCGGCGACGGGGCGATCGTCGGCCTTGCACTCGTGGCGGCCATCGCAGTGTGGAGCGCTTCGCCGTTCAATGCGGTGATCGCTGCTGTCGTGTTGTCAGGGCTGGTTCCCTCGATCAGATACGCAGGCCTGCGATGGTTGGGCGTGGCGGTGCTCGTGGCCGTCGGCGCCGGCATCCATTCGCAACAGAGCTGGCACGACCTGGCGCCCGACCAGCTCGGCACCTTCACCGGGTGGGCGGGGGTGATCGATGACCCCAAGCCGTATCCAGCCAGCACGCGCGTGATCCTCGAGATCGACGCTGAACGCTACGAGATGTGGTCGCGTGGACGCGCCCAGCAGCAGCGGGTGATGCGGTGGCGTGGCGGTGAGTGGGTTCGTGTACGCGGCGAACGCGTTGCGCTCGACAGCAGCCGGGCGCGTCGGGTCGCCTGGCAGCATGTCGTGGGGCGGTTCGACCTCGAATGGGTGAGTGACGTGGCGCCTGGCGCGCCGGTCGCACGAGCGTCGAATCGCGTCCGTGCAGCGATCGAGCGGGCCGCCGAGTTCATTCCGGATCCGCATGGTGCGTTGTATCGCGGGCTCGTGATCGGCGACGATCGCGAGCAACCGCGGGAGATGATCGAGCGCTTCCGCATGAGCGGGCTGTCGCACTTGACTGCGGTGTCGGGTCAGAACGTGGCGTTCGTGTTGGCTGCGTGCACGCCGCTGCTCGTTCGGCTCCGACCATGGTGGCGGTGGGCGGTCACGATCGCGCTGATCGCCTGGTTCGTCGTGATCACCCGGTTCGAGCCGTCGATCCTGCGCGCCGGCGTGATGGCCGGGTTGTCGGCAACTGCATTCGTGACGGGTCGCGAGCGTTCGCCGGTGCGCCTCCTGGCGCTCGCGGTGACGGGGCTCCTGCTCATCGACCCGTTGTTGCTCTGGTCGATCGGATTCTGGCTGTCGGTCGGAGCGACCGCCGGTGTGTGCACCGTGGGTCCGTGGCTGGCCGCCCGCTTCGCAGCACTCGGGCCGGTCGCGCTGCCGTTGGGCATCACGCTCGGAGCGCAACTCGGCGTCGTCGTGCCGAGCGTTGCGGTGTTCGGCCGGTTGCCCTTGGTGAGTGTTGTCGCCAACCTTCTCGCCGTGCCGGTGGCCGGGTTCGTGATGCTCTACGGGCTGCCAGCGGGTCTCGTCGTCGGGGTACTGCCGGCTGTTGGTCCGTTCGTCATGTATCCAGCGCGCATCGGGACCACGTGGGTCGACACGGTGGCGGTGCTCGGCGCTCGCCTCGAACCCGGTCCGCCATGGTCGTGGATCGGCTGGATCGCGATCGTGGCGATCGTGGTCGCGTGGTCGACCTGGGCCAGGTTCCGCGACCGTTGAATCGATGAGATAAGAATCGGGGTCTCCATGTCGATACACCTCCTGAGCGGAAATGACGAATCGGTCCTACGTACGGCCGTGCATCAACTCGTCGACGAACTCGTCGGGTCGGGCGATCGTGCGTTGATGGTCGACGAGTTCGACGGTGACGAGTACGAGCTGCGATTCGTGGTCGACGCCGCGCAGACGCCGTCGTTCCTCACCGACAAGCGCGTCGTGGTCGCGCGGGGGGTTGGTCGATTCGGCACCGAGGAGCTCTCGCCGCTGGTGGCCTATCTTGGCGACCCTCTCGACTCGTGCGATCTGGTGCTGGTGGTCGACAGCGGCGCCGTGCCGAAGAAGCTCGGCGATGCCGTCAAGGCAATCGGCTCGCTGACCAACACGTCGCCACCCAGCCGGCCGAAGGACCGTCAACAATGGATCTCCGAACGCATCGCCGAGGCGGGGCTTCGAATCAAGGCGGATGCGGCTTCACAGCTCGCGCAATGGCTGGGGGAGGACGCCGGTCGGCTCGACGGAATCCTCGCCACGCTGGCCAGTACCTACGGCAGTGACCATGTGCTCACCTTCGCCGACGTCGAACCGTTCCTCGGCGATGCAGGCGGCGTGCCACCGTGGGACTTCACCGACGCCATCGATGCCGGAAAGACGACCGCTGCGCTGACGCTGATGGGGCGGATGATGCATGCCGGAGGTCGTCATCCGCTCGTCGTGATGTCGATCCTGCACAAGCACTATGTGGAGCTGGCCCGCCTCGACGGGGTGCAAGCGCGATCGGAAGCCGACGCAGCGAACGCGACTGGTCTGAAGGGATATCCCGCCAAGAAGGCGCTGCAGACCTACGACCGACTCGGCGGTCCAGCGGTGAAGCGGGCAATCGAGCTGATCGCGCA
>JBGTEH010000183.1:0-3487 GCA_041747915.1 Ilumatobacteraceae bacterium | reverse complement strand
GCGATTCGGGTTTCCATGGGCGGATGTCGCGGCCGATGGATCGTGTGTGATCGGCAAGCACGACGGCACCGGTGGCGCGGTCAACGTCGAGACCGTGACCTCGCAGTTGCTGTACGAGATCGGTGGACCGGAGTATCTCGGCCCGGATGTGACGGCCCGATTCGACACGATCCAGGTCGAGCAGGTGGCCACGGATCGGGTGAGCGTGTTCGGCACGCGCGGGCAGGCGCCGCCACCGACGCTAAAGGTCGCGATGAACGAATTGGGCGGATACAGGAACTCGTTCACGGTTGCGCTGACCGGTCTCGACATCGACGCCAAGGCGGCTTTCGCTCAGGCGACGTTCTGGGACGCGTGCCCGTACGGTCCCGACGACTTCGCATCGATCGAGAGCAGGGTGATCCACACCGACAAGCCGGATCCTGCCACGCAGGAGGAGGCGACCGCGCTGTGGCGGTTGATCGTGAAGGATCCCGACGAACGCAAGGTCGGTCGCGCCTTCGCCGACGCGATGGTGCACACGGCGCTGGCCGGCATCCCCGGCATGTACGGCCTCAGTGGCGGGCCGGGTGCAGCGTCGCCGTTCGGTGTGTACCGCCCGGCGACAGTTCCGAGCGACGTCGTGCCCCAGTACGTGCATGTTCGCGATGCGACCACAAAGATCGAGTCCGTCGCGCCGACCGGCGACCCGATCGCGGTCGACGTGCCCGGACCGAGCGACGCCCCTGTCGGCGCGCTCGTCGACGTCGCGCTCGGTGAGTTCGTGGGAACGCGTTCGGGCGACAAGGGCGGCGATGCGAACCTCGGCGTGTACGCCCGCAGCGACGTGGGCTGGGCGTGGCTCGACAACGACCTGACGATCGACAGGTTGCGGGAACTGCTTCCCGAGACTGCCGATCTCACGATCGACCGGTATCGCTACCCGAAGCTGCGGGCGCTCAACTTCGTCGTTCGCGCGCTGCTGCAGGAGGGCGTCGCGGCATCGACGCGCCAGGACGCACAGGCCAAGGCACTGGGGGAGTGGCTCCGCTCCCGGATCGTCCCGGTCCCGCGGTCAGTTCTCGACTGAGCACACCCTCCCCGCCTTCAAGCGCGGGGAACACTTCGAAGACTCGGGCGCCGCCGCCTCCGTGGAGGCGGACACGGGATTCCGACCAGGATCTCGAACAGATCGATCACACCACCGAGTGCAACGTCGATGTCGGCGTCCTCCGTGGCGTACTGTTGCAGCCAGCCCGGGATGACTTCGCCGACCTCGAAGTCGGAGTTGTCGGCCAGTTCGTCGACTTCGTCGAGCAGGTCCGACTTGTCGGGTCGGCTCAGCCAATGGCTGGCGTGAGCGATGAGGGCGACCGTCAACACCTCCTCGGCCGCAAGTCCATGAGTGGCGCAGTGCGCAACCTCTGCAAGCAGCCGATTCGGCGTCCATCCGAAGGCGAGGACGTCGCCGACGAGTTCCATCAGGTCGCTCTCGAGACGATCCATCGCCGACGACGAGACGAACGCCTGGCAGATCGAGCAGCTGCAGTTCGGATCCCACACGACGGGTCGGACGGGTGGGACACATTCGTCGGTGCGCGAGCAGTCGACGTCGCGATCAGAGTTACGGGTGGTGTAGCGACGGTCCATGACACGGCCTCCAGCGGGAGCAGGTTCGATGGTCGTGGCGGTGACGACGAGTCGGTCACGTCGAATCGCGACCTCACGAATGACTCTCGCACGCGGGTGTCACACAGTTCCTCACCGATCATGGACACAAAGGGCGAATCGCGATTGGGTCAGGGCCCGATCGCGATCAGGCGGTCGAGAAAATCGCGTTGGGCCACGATGATCTTGGATCTCGCGGTCTCGACATCGAACCACTCGACTCGGTCGAGTTCGGGAAACGTCCGGATCTGCCCCGACTTCGGAGGCCATTCGAGTTCGAACGTATTGCTCACCGCAGTCGCCGGGTCGAGATCGCCTTCGATCGCCCACGCACGAACGATCTTGCCACCCGATTGGCGGACCTCGCCGAGATCGGCGACGACAGTTCCCGGAACCGGTCTGCCGACCTCCTCGGCAAACTCGCGGCGGGCCGCGAGCAATGGGTCCTCGCCCGGCTCGTGTTCGCCCTTCGGGATCGTCCATGCTCCGGCGTCCCTGTTGGCCCAGAACGGTCCGCCCATGTGGCCGAGTACCACCTCGATCGATCCAGCGGATGCGCGATACAGCACGATTCCGGCACTCAGACGTGGCATGCCATCACCTCTCGCCGGACAGTACCCGACCGTTACGCCGGGGGTCTGACCCCTGGCGTAACAGTGACGAGGCGGAGGATGGCGCGGGCTTCGGCGGCGCTGGCGGATCGGTCGACGACGGCTTCGAGGCGCCATTCGTTGGTGTCGTCGGGGTCACGCAGGATCTGGGCGACCCGACCGGTCGATCGGTCGTATCGGAACAGTTCTCCCGATCGCGCGCCGGGGTCGGTGAGGATCTCGTCGTGTTCGGCCCAGTACGGCGCCATCGCTTCGATCAACGTTTCACCCGACGGCCACAGCTCGCGGTCGGCATCGGCGACGATCTCGTCGTAGCCGCGGCGTCGCGCGAGTCGTTGCACCCAGTCGAAGGCCCGGTTGCGCACCATCACCCGGAACGCACGCTCGTCGTCGAGAATCGTGCGCTCACCGGTCGGCAGCGTCGGACGCAGCTCCTCGATCGAATCGGCGTCGTCGGGATGCAGCAGCCGCTCCCACTCGTCGATCTGGCTCGAGTCGACGTGGCGGACCACGGCGCCGAGCCACGCCACGATGTCGCCCAGCTCGGTCGTCGCCAGATCTTCCGGCACGTTCTGCACGAGGCCCTTGTACACGTCGGACAGGTACCGCAGCACCACACCCTCGGAGCGCTTCAGCCCGTAGTCGTTCACGTACTCACCGAACGTCATCGCCCGCTCGTACATCTCGCGCACGATCGCCTTCGGCGCCACGGTGTCGGAGCCGACCCACGGATGACGCGAGCGGAACTCGTTGAAGTTGGCGTAGATCCACTCGCTGTTCGGCTTGGGATGCTCGACCTGCGACAACCGTTCCATCCGCTCCTCGTACTCGACGCCCGACGACTTCATCTCGGCCATGAGGTCGTCCTTGGCGCGCTTCACCTGCGCGGCGAGGATCACGGCCGGGTTCTCCTGCACCGACTCGATGATCGTCAGCACGTTGAGTGCGTGGTGGATCGCGTCGCCCGATCCTGACTCGCCCCCCGGCCCTCCATCGCGCTCGCCGCCAGCTTCGGCCGTCGCCCGCGCCTCGGCGGCGGGAAGGGCATGCAGTGCTTCCACGGCCCACAGCGAGAGGGGCTGGTGGAGGGCGAACTGGTCCTGCAGGTCGAAGTTGACCCGGACGCGCCGACCGTACTCGTCGGGCTCGGCGGGGAACTCGAGCATGTCGGCGTCGACGAGCGACCGGTAGATCGCGATCGTTCGGCGGATGTGCGCCCGCTGGCGTCG
>JBGTEH010000182.1:0-7536 GCA_041747915.1 Ilumatobacteraceae bacterium | reverse complement strand
GCGATTCGGGTTTCCATGGGCGGATGTCGCGGCCGATGGATCGTGTGTGATCGGCAAGCACGACGGCACCGGTGGCGCGGTCAACGTCGAGACCGTGACCTCGCAGTTGCTGTACGAGATCGGTGGACCGGAGTATCTCGGTCCGGATGTGACGGCCCGATTCGACACGATCCAGGTCGAGCAGGTGGCCACGGATCGGGTGCGCGTGTTCGGCGCGCGCGGGCAGGCGCCGCCAACGACGCTCAAGGTCGCGATGAACGAGCTCGGCGGGTACCGGAACTCGTTCACGGTTGCGCTGACGGGTCTCGACATCGACGCCAAGGCGGCATTCGCTCAGGCGACGTTCTGGAACGCGTGCCCGTACGGTCCCGACGACTTCGCGTCGATTGAGAGCAGGGTGATCCACACCGACAAGCCCGACCCTGCCACGCAGGAGGAGGCGACCGCGCTGTGGCGGTTGATCGTGAAGGATCCCGACGAACGCAAGGTCGGTCGTGCCTTCGCCGACGCGATGGTGCACACTGCGCTGGCCGGCATCCCCGGCATGTACGGCCTCAGTGGTGGGCCGGGCGCGGCCTCGCCGTTCGGTGTCTACCGCCCGGCCACTGTCCCGAGCGACGTCGTGCCCCAGTACGTGCATGTTCGCGGTGCGACGACACAGATCGAGTCCGTTGCGCCGACCGGCGACCTGATCCAGGTCGACGTGCCCGGACCGAGCGACGCCCCAGTCGGCGCGCTCGTTGATACCGCGCTCGGTGCGTTCGTTGGCACGCGCTCGGGCGACAAGGGCGGCGACGCGAACCTCGGCGTGTACGCCCGCAGCGACGTGGGCTGGGCGTGGCTCGACAACGACCTGACGGTCGACAGGTTGCGGGAACTGCTTCCCGAAACGGCCGATCTCACGATCGACCGGTATCGCTACCCGAACCTGCGGGCGCTCAACTTCGTCGTTCGTGGGCTGCTGCAGGAGGGCGTCGCGGCATCGACTCGCCAGGACGCACAGGCCAAGGCACTGGGGGAGTGGCTCCGTTCCCGGATCGTTTCGGTCCCGCGGTCAGTTCTCGACTGAGCACACCCTCCCCGCCTTCAAGCGCGGGGACCACTTCGAAGACTCGGGCGCCGCCGCCTCCGTGGAGGCGGACACGGGATTCCGACCAGGATCTCGAACAGATCGATCACACCACCGAGTGCAACGTCGATGTCGGCGTCCTCCGTGGCGTACTGCTGCAGCCAGCCCGGGATGACGTGGCCGACCTCGAAGTCGGAGTTGTCGGCCAGTTCGTCGACTTCGTCGAGCAGGTCCGACTTGTCGGGTCGGCTCAGCCAATGGCCGGCGTGAGCGATGAGGGCGACCGTCAACACCTCCTCGGCGGCCAGCCCGTGCGACGCTCGCTGTGCGACCTCGCCGAGCAACCGATTGGGTGTCCAGCCGAAGGCGAGGACGTCGCCGACGAGTTCCATCAGGTCGCTCTCGAGACGGTCCATCGCCGACGACGAGACGAACGCCTGGCAGATCGAGCAGCTGCAGTTCGGATCCCACACGACGGGTCGGACGGGTGGGGCGTCCTCGTCGGTACGCGAGCAGTCGATGTTGCGATCAGGATTGCGGGTGGTGTAGCGGGTGGTGTAGCGACGGTCCATGACACGGCCTCCAGCGGGAGCGGGTTCGATGGTCGTGGCGGTGACGACGAGTCGGTCACGTCGAATCGGTGACCTCACGGATGACTCTCGCACGCGGGTGTGACACAGTTCCTTGCGACTCGCGATCGGGTCAGACCTCGATCGCGATCAGGCGATCGAGAAACTCGCGTTGGGCCACGATGACCTTGGAACGAGCCGTCTCGACATCGAACCACTCGACCCGGTCGAGTTCGGGAAACGTCCGGAACTGCCCCGATTTCGGAGG
Organism: Ilumatobacteraceae bacterium; assembly: GCA_041747915.1. Classification (GTDB taxonomy): domain Bacteria; phylum Actinomycetota; class Acidimicrobiia; order Acidimicrobiales; family Ilumatobacteraceae; genus Sva-07. The sequence continues at coordinate 5,630 of JBGTEH010000182.1, read as the reverse complement.
CCATTCGTGTTCGAACGTGTTGCTCACCGCAGTCGCCGGATCGAGATCGCCGTCGATCGCCCACGCACGAACGATCTTGCCGCCTGATTGGCGGACCTCGCCGAGATCGACGACGTCCGAGCCCGGAACCGGCACGCCGACCTCCTCGGCAAACTCGCGGCGGGCCGCGAGCAAGGGGTCCTCGCCCGGCTCGTGTTCGCCCTTCGGGATCGTCCATGCTCCAGCGTCCCTGTTGGCCCACAACGGCCCGCCCATGTGGCCGAGTAGCACCTCGATCGATCCAGCGGATCTGCGATACAGCACGATTCCGGCACTCAGACGTGGCATGCCCTCACCCCACCGGACAGTACCCGACTGTTACGCCGGGGGTCTGACCCCTGGCGTAACGTTACATCTGGGGTCAGACCCCCGGCGTAACAGTGACGAGGCGGAGGATGGCGCGGGCTTCGGCGGCGCTGGCGGATCGGTCGACGACGGCTTCGAGGCGCCATTCGTTGGTGTCGTCGGGGTCACGCAGGATCTGGGTGACCCGACCGGTCGATCGGTCGTATCGGAACAGTTCTCCCGATCGCGCGCCCGGGTCGGTGAGGATCTCGTCGTGCTCGACCCAGTACGGCGCCATCGCTTCGATCAACGTCTCGCCCGACGGCCACAGCTCGCGCTCGGCATCGGCGACGATCTCGTCATAGCCGCGTCGACGCGCGAGTCGTTGCACCCAGTCGAAGGCTCGGTTGCGAACCATCACCCGGAACGCCCGCTCGTCATCGACGATCGTGCGCTCGCCGGTCGGCAGCGTCGGACGCAACTCGTCGATCGAATCGGCGTCGTCGGGATGTAGCAGCCGCTCCCACTCGTCGATCAGGCTCGAGTCGACATGGCGGACCACTGCGCCGAGCCACGCCACGATGTCGCCCAACTCGGTGGTCGCCAGATCTTCCGGCACGTTCTGCACGAGGCCCTTGTACACATCGGACAGGTACCGCAGCACCACACCCTCGGAGCGCTTCAGTCCGTAGTCGTTCACGTACTCACTGAACGTCATCGCCCGCTCGTACATCTCGCGCACGATCGCCTTGGGTGAGACCGTGTCGGAGCCGACCCACGGATGACGCGTGCGGAACTCGTTGAAGTTGGCGTAGATCCACTCGCGGTTCGGCTTGGGGTGCTCGACCTGCGACAACCGCTCCATCCGTTCCTCGTACTCCACGCCCGACGACTTCATGTCGGCCATCAGGTCGTCCTTGGCGCGCTTCACCTGCGCGGCGAGGATCACGGCGGGGTTTTCCTGCACCGACTCGATGATCGTCAGCACGTTGAGGGCGTGGTCGATCGCGTCGCCCGATCTCGTCTCGCCACCCGACTCGTCACCCCGCTCGTCGCCAGCTTCGGCCGTCGCCTGCGCCTCGGCGGCGGGAAGGGCCTGCAGTGCTTCCACGGCCCACAGTGAGAGGGGCTGGTGGAGGGCGAACTGGTCCTGCAGGTCGAAGTTGACCCGGACGCGTCGCCCGTACTCGTCGGGCTCGGCGGGGAACTCGAGCATGTCGGCGTCGACGAGCGACCGGTAGATCGCGATCGTTCGACGGATGTGCGCCCGCTGGCGTCGGCGTGGCTCGTGGTTGTCGGTCAACAGCTCTCGTACCGCGCGACACCCGTCGATCTCGGCTCCGTCGGCGTCGTGGACGACGGGCCGATCGAGGAGGTTCATCACCATCTGGTGGCTCACCTGGAAGTGCGACTTCAACTCCTCTGGCTCGCCGCCGACCAGCTTGTCGAACGTGTCCTGCGTCCAGTGCGCGTAGCCGCGTTCAGGTTGCTTCTTCTTGACGACCTTCTTCTTGCCACTCGCGGCGGCCTTTGCGCCGAGGCGTTGGTTCTCGACCACGTGCTCGGGCGCCTGCACCCACACGTCGCCCCGATCGTCGAATCCCTTGCGACCGGCTCGCCCACCGATCTGCGCGAACTCACGATTCGACAGGATCCGCACCCCCGACCCGTCGTACTTGCACAGCTGCGTGAACAGCACCGATCGAATCGGCACGTTGACGCCAACGCCGAGGGTGTCGGTGCCGCAGATGATCTTGAGTAGGCCGTCCTGTGCGAGCTTCTCCACGAGCAACCGGTACTTGGGGAGCAGGCCCGCGTGGTGGACGCCGACGCCGGCGGTGATGAACCGCCGCAGGTCATTACCGATCGGCGAGTCGAATCGGAATCCGGCCAGCGCGTCCTTGACCGCGGCCTTCTCGGTCTTCGAGAGAGGATCGAGGGCGAGATAGTTCTGGGCAGCCTCGGTTGCGTCCTTTTGCGTGAAGTGCACGAGGTAGATCGGCGCCCGCCCAGACTCCAACAGTGACGTCACGCTGTTGTGGAGGGTGGTCGTGCGGTACTCGAAGTCGAGTGGCACCGGTCGCTGAACGGACTTCACCACCGTGGTGTCTCGCCCCGTTCGCTCGGTGAGATCACGTCGGAAGAAGTCGACGTTGCCGAGTGTCGCCGACATCAAGAGGAACTGCGTGTGAGGCAACTCGAGCAGCGGCACCTGCCAGGCCCAACCTCGTTGCGGGTCGCCGTAGTAGTGGAACTCGTCGACCACCGCGACGTCGACGGGAGCGTCTCGTCCATCGCGCAGCGCCCAGTTGGCGAGGATTTCCTGGGTGCAGCAGATGATCGGCGCCTCGGGGTTCACCGCCGCGTCGCCGGTGACCATCCCCACTCGATCCGACCCGAACTCACGGCACAACGCAAAGAACTTCTCGCTGACGAGAGCCTTGATCGGAGCGGTGTACACGCTGCGCTGGCCGGCGGCGAGTGCGGCGAAGTGCGCGGCGGCAGCGACGAGTGATTTGCCCGAGCCCGTCGGAGTGTTGAGGATCACGTGGTTGCCGAGAACGACCTCGAAGATCGCCTCCTCCTGCGCCGGATACAACTCCAGTCCGATCTCCGCCGCGTAGGCGGTGAAGCCGGCGAGCACCGCGTCGCCGTCGATCGCCCCGTCCTCCAGCCGGGCCCCGGCGCCGGGCAGGTGGCGGATCAGTGGCGGCTCTGACATCTCCAGGCGAGGGTACGCAGGCTCGAACCGGATCAGGTCACTCGATCGACGAGCGCTTGCATCGTTGCTCGTTCGCCGTCGCGCAGGTTTGGATCGCGGAGTCGCAGGGAGAACGCGGTCGCCAATTGTTCTTGCGCTGCGGACCTGTCGATGGCGGCGACGAATCGACCAACGAAGAACTTCCGTCCTGCGGCGACGAAGAACCGCATCAGTGCACCGCCATCGGGTTCGCCAGCCGCGAGTGTGAGCCACGTGTTCGCCGCGTCGAGCCCGACGGTGCCGATGGACGCATTCGTCCAATCGATCACAACGGGACCATCGGCGGTGAGGACCACGTTGCCCGGGTGGAGGTCCAGATGAGAGAGCGTGTTGCCCCGGCTCACGGCCGTGCGGATCTCGTGCGCGGGCAGCACGACGTGGCCGAGTTGTCCGATCAAGTCCGCGAGGAGGACAGCGTTGGCCCGCATCGTCCACGGCTGTCGACTGATGGTGTCGAGCATCGTGGGACCGTCGAGACGTTGCATCACGATGTCGCAACCGTGCGCGTCATGCACGGCAGGGACGGGATACCCGTGCTCGGCAAGGTGCCTCATCGTCAACGCCTCGAGCTCGGTCGACGCGCCGGTCCTGTTGCGCCGCAGGACGAGGCCCGGTCCGGCCTCGAAGACATCGCAGTCGCGCCCGCGCGCGATGAGATCGCCGGTCATTGCCAACTCACAGCGCGGGCTCCGCGATCGCGGACTCGACGGCGATCCCGATGACGTGTGCTGCGGCCGCGACCCCGGACGCACCCATCGGTGCGTCGAGCGTGTGGAGGGCAGCCTCGATCGTTGCGAGCGTGCCGAGGATCATCGGTGGGTTGAGGTGACCCATGTGACCGATCCTGAATCGCGGCGCGTCGGCCGACCCGATGCCGAGCCCGAGGACAAGTCCCATCTCGTGCTCGCAGATCTGGCGCAATTCCTCGGCGTCGACCATGCCCGTGCGAATGGTGGTGACCGCGTGCGAGCGTGCTGCAGGATCGGCGACGTTCAGGCGGAGTCCTCCGTCGGTGTGCCAAGCATCGACGGCGGCCCACACGCAACGAGCGAGCGTTTCGTGGCGCGACCACACGCTTTCGAGTCCCTCCTCGGCGATCATGTCGAGCGCCTCGCGCAGCCCGTACAGCAGAGGGATCGGCGGCGTGCCGTTGTAGAGCTGGTAGTGCGCGTCGGCGTTGCGGCGTGACGTCCAGTCGAAGTAGCCGACGCGCATGTCGGAGCGTTCGTGGGCCGCCAATGCCTTGTCGTTCGCCCACACGAATCCGAGTCCCGGCGGTGTCATCAAGCCCTTCTGGCTCGCGCTGACCGTGACATCGACACCCCACTCGTCCATCTCGTAGCGATCGCATCCGAGCGACGCGATCGCGTCGACCATCAGCAGCGCCGGATGTCCGGCGGAGTCGATCGCCTGGCGGATTGCGGTGATGTCGTTGCGAACGCCGGTGGCCGTGTCGGCGAGCACGACGAGGATGATCGCGATGGTGTGCTCGGTGTCCCCTCGCAGGACGTCCTCGACTGCCTCTGGATCGACTGGTCCGTCGTCGGTTCCGGTGAGCGTCACCACGTCGGCGCCACTCAACGCCGCCTGCTCTCCCCACGCCCTCGCGAACGTGCCGGATTCGAGCACGAGCACCCGTTCGCCCCGACGCATCGTGTTCGACACCACCATCTGCCACGCAGCGTGGCCGTTGCCGATCACGATGAACACCTCGCCGTCGGTGCGAGCGATCGAGGGCAGGTCGGCGAACAGACTGTTCGACACATCGATCAACGGCCCGTCGTAGATGTTCGGCATCGGGCGATGCATCGCAGCCAACACCCGGTCGGGAACGATCGACGGCCCCGGGATGGCCACCTGGGTGCGGCCGTGTCGCAGCGTCATCGGGCGAGGATACGGCGACCTGCGAACATGAACGCCAGTAGAGCCCAAGCGCACCAGTTGCGCTCATCTCTCATCGCAGGGCGATTTGGAGGCTCAGCCGAGGACGAGTTCGGCGAAGCTGGGCAGCGCCATCGCCGGGCCCGACAGGAGGAACTCGGTGATGCACGTCTCGCGCCACTTGGCGAGTTCGTCGCGGATCTTGTCGGGTGGGCCCACGAGCGCGACGTCTTCGACCATCGCGAGCGGGATCGCCGCTGCGGCCTCGGCCTTCTTGCCTTCGAGGTACAGCTCCTGCACCTTGTCGGCCACGTCGGCGTAGCCCATGCGCGCGAACACCTCGTAGTGGAAGTTGGCGTCCTTGGCACCCATGCCACCGGCGTACAGCGCCAGGAACGGTCGCACCATGTCGGCGCACTTCTCGGCGTCGTCGCCAGGGATCAGCATCACGGTGGCGGTCACCTCGAAACGGTCCTTCTTCGTCGGATCACCCGACGCGTCGAAACCCTGCTGAAGGCAGTCGCGGTAGAACTGGTCGTCCTTGGGCGAGAAGAACAGCGGCAGCCAGCCGTCGCAGATCTCGGCCGACAGTGCCACGTTCTTCGGACCCTCGGCGGCGAGGTAGATCGGGATGTCGTTGCGCAACGGATGCACGGTCGACTTG
>JBGTEH010000181.1:0-2083 GCA_041747915.1 Ilumatobacteraceae bacterium | reverse complement strand
CGTCCGCTTCACCGCGAGCGAGGTCGGCTACGTGGCCGACGACGCCGACTGTCGAGTGATGGTCAGCGAGGACGCGTTCGCCGACACACTCGGCGCGATCGGCGACCGACACGTCGTGATGGCCGAGCGGCTCGACGAGCATCGTCGCGCCGGCGAGTCACCGGCGACGAACGACGCGAGGGACGGCGGGGCGGGCGTTCAGCGCGGCGGATCGCAGCCGGCATTCATCTGCTACACGTCGGGAACGACCGGTGACCCGAAGGGCGCCATCCTCACCCACGAGTCGTGGAACGCGGGTTCACAGGGCTGGGCCCAGGCGATGGCGCTCGGTCCGGCCGACCGTGTGCTCCTGCCGTTCCCCTTGGCGTTCACCGGTGGTCTCGCGGTGTGGCTCTTCACCTACTGGGCAGGCGGCTGCGTCGTGCTCGAACGGGCCTTCGAACCGACGCGTGCGCTCGAACTGATCGAGTCCGAACACATCACCGGCCTGTTCGCCGTCCCCCTGATCTTCCAGTCGATGATCGCCCATCCTCGTTGGAACGACACCGACCTGTCGTCGTGGCGAGTCGCCTCGTCGGGAGGAGCGGCGGTGCCCGAGTCGATCATCCGCGCCGTCCAAGCACGAAGCGTGCCGATGGCCCAGGGCTACAGCCTGACCGAGGCATCGGCAGCGGCGACCGTGCTGGCACCTCGCGACGCCTTGCGCAAGCTCGGATCGGCGGGGCGGGCGGTCATGCACGGTTCGATCATGGTCGCCGCCGACGACGACCGCCCGGTGCCGGCTGGGGAGATCGGCGAGATTCTCGTCGGGGGCCCGCAGATCATGATCGGCTACTGGAACCGGCCCGGCGACAGCGAGAGCGCCTTGCGCGACGGTTGGTTGCACACCGGTGACATCGGCCGGCTCGACGACGAGGGATACCTGTACGTGGTCGACCGGATGAAGGACATGCTCATCTCCGGCGGCCTCAACGTGTACCCGGCGGAGATCGAACGACTTCTCGCCGCACTGCCCGGGATGACCGAGGTGGCCGTCATCGGTGTGGCCGACGAACGTTGGGGTGAGACGCCGGCGGTGATCGCTGTCGGCGACCCCGATCTGGTCGATGCCGCCGCAGTGCTCGGCGCGTGCACCGGCATCCTCGCCGACTACAAACTGCCGCGCTATCTCGTCGTGCGTGATGAGCCACTGCCTCGCAACATGTCGGCCAAGGTCCAGAAGCGTCAACTCGTCGACACGTATCGAGATCTCGCATCGACGACCGAACCCATCCGCTGACCCAGCCACTGAGGCTGAGGCCCGCTGGCACCACGAGCGGCGCGGCGCGCGATCGTGGTCGACATGCGCTTCGCCTTCTCGACCTCACCCCAACGGACCACCTGGCAATGGCTCCTCGAGGTCTGGCAACGCGCCGACGCACTCGAGGTGTTCGAGTCGGGCTGGACGTTCGACCATCTGTACCCGCTCTTCGGCGACTCGACCGAGGATTGTCTGGAGGGTTGGATCAGCCTCACGGCGCTCCTACAAACCACGACGCGACTGCGCGGCGGCGTCCTCGTGTCGGGGATGGTCTACCGGCACCCCGGCGTGCTGGCGAACATGGCATCCACCCTCGACATCACGTCCGGTGGCCGGCTCGAACTCGGCGTCGGTGCCGGCTGGAACGAGGAGGAGTGCGAGGCATTCGGGATCGAGCTGGGCTCGATGGGCGAACGCTTCGACCGCTTCGAAGAGGGCCTCGAAGTGCTCGCATCGCTCCTCGCCAACGACCGCACGACATTCCGGGGCGACCACTACGCACTCACCGACGCGATGAACAATCCGAAGCCGATCCAGCGACCGCTGCCGATCTGCATCGGTGGGCGGGGCAAGCGGCGAACGATCCCGCTCGCTGCGCGGCACGCGAGCCACTGGAACTTCAGCGGGTCGGACATCGCCGAATTCGCGGAGTGCCGAACGGTGCTGCACGAAGCGTGCGCGGCGATCGGCAGCGACCCCGACGAGATCACCTGCAGCGCCCTGGCCCGCTCGACCGGCGACGACGATCAGTTGCGCGACGACATCGAGGCGATGCGCGACGCG
>JBGTEH010000180.1:0-4721 GCA_041747915.1 Ilumatobacteraceae bacterium | reverse complement strand
GATGGCGTCTACCCTTGCCGACGTGAGCATCGACATCGCCGACGACGGCGCGCAGACATCGGCCGACGCGCGTCCGAGCGACGCGCCCTTGCGCGCGTTCGCCGATCTCTTCGACGCGATCACCGCGAACGTGGCTCAGGTCCTTCACGGCAAGACGGAGACCATCGAACTTGCCGTGATGTGTCTGCTGGCGGAAGGCCATCTTCTCGTCGAGGATGTTCCCGGGGTCGGCAAGACGAGCCTCGCGAAGGCGTTGGCGGCGTCGGTCCAGTGCTCGTGGAAGCGCATTCAGTTCACCCCCGACCTGCTGCCCGCGGATCTCGTCGGCGTGAGCATCTACCAACGATCCACCGAGACGTTCCACTTCGAGGCCGGTCCGCTGTTCGCCAACATCGTGCTGGCCGACGAGATCAACCGGGCCTCGCCGAAGACCCAGTCGGCGCTCCTCGAGGCAATGGAGGAACGCCAGATCACCGCCGACGGCCGCAGCCGCGTCCTCGAGCCGCCCTTCATGGTGATCGCCACCCAGAACCCGATCGATCAGGAGGGCACCTACCGCCTCCCCGAGAGTCAGCTCGACCGCTTCTTGTTGCGCATCGCCATCGGCTACCCCGATCGGTCGGCCGAGATGGAGATGCTCGACGCGCAAGGATCAGCCGAGGCGTTGCGAACACTCCAACCGGTCGTCACTGCCGACGAGGTCCGCTCGATGATCGCTGCGGTGCGCGACGTCCACGTGGCCAAGGCGCTCAAGTCGTACCTGATCGATCTCGCCGAGACCAGCCGCCGTCACCCGTCGATCGAACTCGGTCTGTCGCCACGAGCGACGCTGCAGCTCGCCGCCGCCTCGCGCGCTCACGCCGCTGCGCGCGGCCGGAACTACGCCACTCCCGATGATGTCAAGGCCGTCGCTCAGGCCACGCTCAGCCACCGCATCGTGGTGAGATCCGAACACGGCTCGCAGTTGTCGCCGGCCGACGCGATCAGCGAGGTCCTGCAGTCGGTACCCGTGCCGGTACCCCGATGAGAGAAGCGCCGGCAAAGTGCTGACGCGCCACGGCGTCGTCGTGCTGTTCGCAGGAACAGCCGCGATCGTCATCGGTCGCGTCTTCGCCGTCATCGAGCTCTTCGTCATCGGCGCCGCGTGCTTCGCGGCTGCACTCATCGCTGTTGCATACGTTCGACTGCGCCGACCACGACTGCACGCTGATCGCTGGATCCACCCGTCGGTCCTCGTCGCCGGCGACACCGGTCGCGTCGACATCCGCCTCGACCAGCGGGGACGAGTTCGATCGGCATCCTGTGTGCTGTGCGAAACGGTGCGGCGCACGATGGGCGCCGAGCGCGTCGCTCGCCTGCCCGTCGACCCGTTGCCGAGCGGCGCTCGGAGTTCCACGGGTTATCAGCTCCCGACGGCTCTGCGCGGCGTGATCGAGGTCGGCCCGCTCGCAGTGGAATTGAGCGACCCGCTCGGGCTCGCGCGACACACGAGCACGATCGCGGGGACCGACGAGGTGATCGTGGCCCCTCGCGCTCATCTGCTCGACATGCCGGGTCTCGGACAGGGGGTGTTGGGTCACGAACTCTTGGCCAAGGCGCGACGACTCGGCCCGGGCGAGTTCCACGGCCTGCGCGAGTACGCGGACGGCGACGAACCTCGCAGCATCCACTGGAAAGCGTCCGCTCGATCGGACTCGCTGATGGTCAAGGAACACACGGTGGAGGGCCTGCACCGTTGCACGGTCGTCTTCGATGCGGCGACGTCCGCTCACGTCGACGCCGCCGCGTTCGAGCGCGGGGTCACCGCAGCAGCGAGCCTCGTGTACAGCTCGGTGCGCGCCGGGCTGACGACGCGGTTCGTGACCGCCGGCGGCATCGATCTGCGGGGGCCAGAGGTGGCAGTCAACTGTCTTCGGGTGCTGGCGCGCATCGAGCCGACCGACGACGCCATGCCCGCGATCGATCGAGACACCGGAGACGGCCTCGGGCTCGTCGTCATCATCACCGGCTCGGTGAGCGCACGAGCGTGGCAGACCGCCCGTTCGATTCTGGATCCTGCGCTGACCACCGTGCTGGTCTCCACGGGTGAGTCGCCCGAGGCGGCGGCCCGAGGGCTCGTCGTGTCCGCTCCGACCGACGATGAGTTCATCGCCTCCTGGCAGTCGCTCGCCGGCCATGGACGACTCGAACTGGTGGACGCGTGAAGGCCTCCACCACGCCGGCTCGGCCGGCCAGTCGGCCGTCGCTGCAGCGCGACATCGGTGCAACGCTCGCCGTCGCGGCGTTCTCGATCGCTGTCGCTGCGGGGTTCGCTCGGGTGTTCAGCGGATGGGACTTCATGAACGACCTCGTCGTGGTCGCCCTCGTCGGACACGGCGTCGGCCTCGCCACGCGGCGGCTGTCGGTGAGCGCGTGGTTCGCTGTGCCAGTGCTGGCTTTCGCACTCGTGTGGACGTTGGCCGTGCTGTTCTACCCGGACACGTTGTCGTTCGGGTTGCCGACGACGGCCACCTGGGACCTGTTCCAGTTCGAGTTGCGAGGCGTGCGCGAACAGTTCCAGAGTGCAGTGGCACCGGTGATCTACGGCGCCGGATGGGACGTACTCGCCGCCGTGGGATTGGCCATCGCTGTCCTGCTCGCAGATGTCTTCGCGTTCCGAGCGATGGCGCGGGCCGAGGCACTCGTGCCCGGCGGCGTGCTGTTCATCTTCGTCGGGGCGCTCGGCGACGACCGGTTGCGGGTGGCATTGACGGTGGTGCTCGTAGCGGTCGGCGTGATGGTCACGGCCGTGCTGCGCGCGTACTACGCCCCGTCGACGGGTCGGTCGAGCCAGACAACAGCGTCGGAGCGCGGGTTGTGGCCGGCGGTGGTCGCTGTCGCGATCGCCGTTGCACTGTTGGCGGGTTTCGTCGGGCCTCGTCTTCCCGGGGCCGACGCCGCTCCGTTGTACGAGACGCGCGGGCGCGGGAGCGGCGTCACCGAGGTGGTCAGTCCGCTCGTCGACATCCGATCGCGTCTCACCAACCAGCGCAACAACGAATTGTTCCAGGTGCGATCGTCGGCGGAGTCGTACTGGCGGGTGTCGGCACTTGCCGAGTTCGACGGCACCGTGTGGGGACTGCCGGAGCGCCCGCTCAGGCCGACGAACGAAGGTCTGTCACGGCCTCGTGACGGCGCTGTGGAACTGCGCCAGGAAATCACGATCGTCGACTTGGCGGGCTCACTCGTGCCCGCCGCGCCCGACCCGTTCCAGGCGTCCGGGCCGAGCGACCTGCGCTGGGTGGCCGAGACCTCGACGCTCGTCACCGTCGACGGCGACCTCGAACGCGGTGATGTCATCGACATCGTGTCTGCGTCCCCGCGCTTCGATCCGGCCGTTCTCGCCGCAGCGTCGGCCACCGACGCCGGCGATGCGATCTACACCGAACTTCCCGACAACCTCCCCGACCTGGTCGCCGAGACGGCCGCGCTCGTCACCGCTGGCTCTCGCAGCCCCTACGAGTCGGCCCTGATGGTGCAAGGTTGGTTCCAGTCCGAGTTCGACTACAGCCTCGAGGTGCAGGCCGGACACGGAAACAACGCGATCGAGAACTTCCTGCGCGAGCGTGTCGGGTACTGCGAACAGTTCGCCGGCACGTATGCGGCGATGATGCGAAGCCTCGGCATTCCGTCGCGCGTGGCGGTGGGGTTCACGTCGGGCATCCAGACCGAGCCGGGCACGTACAGCGTGCTCGGACGCAATTCGCACGCGTGGCCCGAAGTGTGGTTCGACGGCGTTGGATGGGTGGCATTCGAGCCGACTCCTGGGCGGGGTGCACCAGGCGCCGAGGAGTACACGGGACTCACCCCGCAGCAGGACACGACCGGGGTCGACAGCACAGCCGGCGATGGCGCCGCCCCCGACGTTCCGAACACCACCGTGGCGCTCGGCGCGATCGATCAGCAGTTCGACCCCAACATTCCCGACGAGTTCGCCGACCCCACCGGCGCGGACCCGACCGTCGAGACCAGCACCCGTTCGGACGACAACAGCGTCGGCCGATGGATCTGGGTGGCGGCCGTGATCCTCGCAGCGATGGCACTGGCGCCCGTGTTGGTGCGCCGCATCCGCAAGCGCCGATCGGGCTCGATCGAGCGCCAGCTCGGATCGATGTGGGCCCGAGCCTTCGACTCGTTGGCCGACGCAGGGGTGCCGGTCGACGCCTCGCTCACCCCACTGGAGACGGCGGCGGTCACCAAGGTGCACTTCCCCATCGTGTCGCGCCCGGTTTCCCTGCTCGCCGACGCGGTGACCGAGGCCACCTATCGTCCCGAGGGTGCGGCCGGCTTCGACACGGTCGGCGAGTACGGCTCGAGCACGATGCGCAACTGTCGTCACTGGACGACGCAGATCGATCGGGCGGTCAACGAATCGGCCACGGTGCCCGACCGCGTGCGTCGCCACTTCAGCGACTGGGGCTGACACTGCGACTGATGTTCACCGAGCCCGGACGGGCGATCAGCGGTTGGCGTCGTCGTCGACGCCGGGGCGACGACCGCTCAGCCACGCCGAGATCGGAAGCTGTCCGAGTCGCTCGCGCCCGAGGAGGCGGAGTTCGGATTCGAGCATGATCGCCATCACCAGCACGAGCACGAATCCGACGAACGCCACCAGGAAATTGACGGCCAGTCCACCGATCGTGATCACGAGTCCGACCACGAGGCCAGCGGTGAGAAACAGC
>JBGTEH010000179.1:0-1832 GCA_041747915.1 Ilumatobacteraceae bacterium | reverse complement strand
GCGCGAGCGTGACCCGATCTTCTCGTACGAGGATCGCCTGATCGACAACGGCACCGCCACCCGTGACGACATCGACGCCGTCTGGGCCGAACTGCGCGCCGGTATCGAAGCGGCGATCGAGTTCGCCGAGGCCAGCCCCGCACCAACCGTCGATCAGCTGCTCGTCGACGTCTACACCGAGATGGAGGTGCCGGCGTGACCCGCAAGGTGACCTACGGCCAGGCCTTCAACGAGGCAGTCCGCCACGAGATGGCCGCCGACGACTCGGTGTTCTGCGCCGGCGAGGACATCGGCGCGTTCGGTGGCGTGTTCCAGACGTATGCCGGCCTGCAGGCCGAGTTCGGCGAGCGCCGCGTCGTCGATACGCCGATCAGTGAGCAGGCGATCATCGGCCTCGGCGTCGGCGCCGCAGCCACCGGTCTGCGCCCGATCGTCGACATCATGTTCATGGACTTCCTCTGCGTCGCGTTCGATCAGGTGGTCAACCAGGCCGCGAAGCTGAAGTACATGTTCGGTGGGGCTGCGACGCTCCCGCTCACGATCACCACGGGTGGCGGCGCCGGGCTGTCGGCGGCTGCGCAGCACAGTCAGTCGCTCGAGGCGCTGCTCTGCCACATCCCAGGCCTCAAGGTCGTGCAGCCGTCGAACCCGTATGACATGAAGGGTCTGATGGCCTCGTGCATCCGCGAGGACAACCCGACGATCATGATCAAGCACAAGCGGCTGCTCGGCATGCAGGGCGACGTCCCCGAGGAGGCCTACGCGATTCCGCTGGGCCAGGCGAACGTGTTGCGACCGGGCAATGACGTCACCGTCGTTGCGTGGGGGCGCATGGCCAACGAGGCGCTCGATGCCGCCGAGCACCTCGCCGCCGACGGCATCGAGGTCGAGGTAATCGATCCGCGCACGCTGCAACCGTTCGACACGGCGACCGTGGTCGAGTCCGTTCGCCGCACGAACCGGGTGATCGTTGTGCACGAAGCTGTCCGCTTCGGTGGCCTCGGCGCGGAGATCGCGGCGCAGATCCAAGAGGAGGCGTTCGACTACCTCGACGCTCCTGTCGGGCGAATCGCTGCGCCGTTCTCGCCGGTGCCGTTCAGCCCAGTGCTCGAAGCCGCCTACCTCCCCGCGGCGACCGACATCGAAGCGGGAATCCGCAACATTCTCGCCCGCCCGGGAGCCTGAGTGTCATTGCCGCACGCGTCGTCGGTCGGCATCATCGTCAACCCGCATGCGGGCAAGGACATCCGCCGGCTGACCTCGGCGTCGGGCCAGACATCCGACGCGGTCAAGATCGGTATCGTGCGGCGCATCGCCGCCGGCGCCGTCGAGATGGGGGCCGAGCGCGTGTTGCTGAGTTCCGACACGCATCACCTCGCCGAACGTGCCATCGAGGGCCTCGCCGGCACCTTCGAGTTCGTCGAAAGCCCGTTGACCGGCTCGCACCTCGACACCGTCGCGGCAGCGCGATCGATGTGGAAGCACGAGGTGGGCGCGGTCGTGGTGTTGGGAGGCGACGGCACGTGTCGCGACGTGGCGACCGGCTGGCCCGACGTTCCGATGATCGCCATCTCGACGGGAACGAACAACGTGTTCCCCTCGACCGTCGACGGCACGACGGCGGGTGTCGCCGCAGCGTTGGTGGCCGCTGACGCGGTGTCGCTCGACACCGTCGGGCGCCAAGCGAAACGTGTGATGGTGACCGTCGACGATCCGCGGCGCGACAGCGTCGTGCGCGAGTGCGCGCTGGTCGAAGCCGCACTCGTCGACACGGCGTTCGTCGGCGCCCGCGCCGTCAACGACCCCTCGTCGATTCGCTGGGTCGTGGCGTG
>JBGTEH010000178.1:0-6172 GCA_041747915.1 Ilumatobacteraceae bacterium | reverse complement strand
CCCGGATCGGAGTGGGCCCAGTAGCTGTTGGGTCGCTTGGCGTCGTCGAGCTTGGTGAACGTGCCCGAGTCGACGAGCTGTTGGCAGAGCTGCTCGTACTCGTCGGCGGTTCCATCGCACCAGTAGATGTCGGCGGGCTGCATCACGGCGGCCCATTCCGAGACCCAGTCCTTCAGGCGCTGGTTGGTCGTGGTTCCGCTCATCTCGTGACTCCTCGTCGAGTTCGTGGGTGTTGCGTTCGATTCTGGGGGATTCGTGACGCGCCGCGCGCCGGGTCCACTGGTCGAATCGTATTGCCCGCGCATGCGTTCGACGAAACAGAGCGCCGTGCGGTCAGCGAGAAATCGGGAATCGAGACGTTGCGCCGGCTTCAGGAACCGGGGGTCTTCATGTCGACCTCGGAGCCGAGATGCAACCGTGTGGCCTGGCCGGCGTCGTCGAGTTCGAACACGACGCGCTGGCCCTGGCGCAGCATGCGAAAGATCGAGCCCGCCAGCGCATCGGCGGCGAGTTCGTAGTCGTTCAGGTCGGTGTCGCACATGACCAGGCCCTCACCACTGGCGGGGTCGTAGGCCTTGATGACGCCTTGCATCGAAGTGGCTCAGCCAGCCTTGACGATCTTGCCGGACTTGAGGCAGCCCGTGCAGACGTTGACGCGCTTGGCGCTGCCGTTGACCTTGGCGCGCACCCGCTGGATGTTCGGGTTCCAGCGACGCTTGGTGCGGCGATGCGAGTGCGACACCGACATGCCCCACGACGGGCCCTTGCCACACACTTCACATTTCGATGCCATTGGATTCTCCTGCGGGCTGCCGGGAAGCCCGGCTCGATCACGTTGGACGAGTCGTCAGCCGACTCGTTTGCAGACCCTCGACGTTTCCGCCTGTCGGGACAGCCATGAAATGCTACCAAGGCACATCGCCGCCGCCACGCTGAACCCCCAACTCGATCACCGACTCGACCCCCAACCCGAACCGCAACTCGATGGGAAGCGGCAGTCCGGCGCAGCGACTCGTAAACTCCTCGGTCGTGCCCACCCTGGAGCGGTTGAACACCGCCGCGCTGCGCGAATCGATCACGACGTTTCGAGACACCGTCCGCCAGCATGCTCAAGGCCTCAATCGCCTCAACGTGTACCCGGTGCCCGACGGTGACACGGGCACCAACATGGCGCGCACCCTCGATGCGGTCGTCGCCGAGATGGACACCGCCGCCGACGACGACCACGACGCGACGTGTGACGCGATCAGTCACGGCTCGCTCATGGGGGCGCGTGGCAACAGCGGCGTGATCCTCAGCCAGATCATGCGCGGCTTCGCCGGCACGTTCAAGGAGCAGGCCGACGTTCGCGGCGCAAAGTTCGCAGAGGCTCTGCAGGCAGCTGCGGCGGGGGCATACGACGCCGTCCTCAAGCCGATCGAGGGAACCATTCTCACGGTGTGTCGTGAAAGCGCCGAAGCAGCGAAGATCGCCGCAGACAATGGCGGATCGCTCGCTGAGGTGGTGCGGGCAGCACGCGTGGCCGGCAAGACCGCCCTCGACAACACGCCCGAACAGCTGCAAGTACTCAAGGACGCGGGCGTGGTCGACGCTGGTGGGGCAGGCTTCCTGCTGTTGCTCGACTCGGTGCTCCACGTCGTCGACGGCGAACCGCTGCCGGTGGCGGACCCCGACGACGGGACGCCGGGCGCCGTCGGTGCAGCATTCGAGTCGATCGCTCGCCGTCATCGGGACGGGTCGGGCGCACTCGACGTCGGCGAGCAGCGTTACGAGGTGATGTACTTCCTCGACCTCGTCGACGATCGCATCCGCGACTTCAAGGCGGGTTGGGGAGCGATCGGTGATTCGATCGTGGTGGTCGGGGGCGACGGCCTGTGGAACTGTCACGTGCACACCAACGACATCGGCGCGGCGATCGAGGTGGCGCTGGATCTCGGTGGCCGTCCCAAGTCGATCCGCGTGTCCGACCTGTTCGAGGAGGTCGACGAGGAGCATGCCAAGCGCGAGGCCGAACTCGCCGCGTCCGCGCCGGTTGCGCAGGAATTGCCGGTGGTGACGACCGCGATCGTCGCGGTGTGTTCGGGCGACGGACTGGTCGAACTCTTCGCGCAACTCGGGGTGCAGGGCGTGGTCACGGGTGGCCAGACGATGAACCCCTCGACCGCGGAGCTGCTCGAGTCCGTCCAGCGGGTCAATGCCGATCAGGTCGTGATCCTGCCGAACAACAAGAACATCATCCCGGTGGCCGAGCAGGTCGGCGGCCTCACCGACAAGACGGTCGTCGTGGTGCCGACGCGTTCGATGCCCGAGGCGCTGGCCGCGCTGGTCGTGTACGACCCGACGGCCGAAGCGCACGACACCGCCGCCGACATGGTCGAGGCGGCCTCGTCGGTGCTGACCGGCGAGGTCACGCAGGCGGTACGCGACAGCACGACCTCGATCGGGGCGGTCGCCGAGGGCGACTGGATCGGGCTGGTGCGCGGCGACGGGATCGCTTCGATCGGAGCCACGGTCGAGGCCGCGGCGATGGATCTGCTCGACCACCTCGTTGGCGACGAAGCGGAGCTCGTGACCATCCTCACCGGCAGCGACGCCCTCGATGCCACGACGTCAGCGATACGAGCCTGGTTGGGCGACCATCGCGCAGATGTGGCCGTCGAGGTCCATCGCGGGGGTCAGCCTCTGTACCCGTACGTCTTCGGAGTCGAGTGACGTCACTGTCGCTGCGCGAACTCGCCGGCATCGACGTCGCACGGCTGAAGGGCGTCGGCGACAAGAAGCGCGCCTCGCTCGCGAGCATCGATGTGGACTCGCTGTTGGACCTGTTGACGTTCTACCCCCGCCGGTGGGTCGACCGATCGAACGAGGCGCGCCTGGCGGATCTCGTCCCCGGTGACGAGGCGCTGGTGCTGGTGACGGTGCGCTCGGTGACCAAGCGCGTGACCCGCAACCGACGCACGATGGTGACCGCCAACGTGGGCGACGGATCGGGACGCATGGAGGTGGTGTTCTTCAACCAGCCATGGCGCGAGCGTCAACTGCGCGAGGGGTTGCAGATCGCGCTGTTCGGCAAGGCCGACGTCTACCGCGGTGGGCTGCAGATGTCGAACCCTGTCGTCGACCTCATCGGCGACCGCACGGGACGGATCGTGCCGATCTATCCCCAGAGCGAGAAGGCGCAGATCAACACGTGGGAGGTGGCCGGGTGGGTCGAGGAAGCGCTGCGGCGTTGTCGTGAGCGCGGCATCGACGACACGCTGCCCGACGACATCCGTCGCCGCCTCGGCCTGTTGACTCGCTTCGACGCGCTTGCGAACATCCACCTGCCCGAAAGCATCAAGGACAAGGAGCAGGCCCGTCGACGCCTCGCGTTCGACGAACTGCTTCGCGTGCAGTTGGTACTGGTGCTTCGCAAGCGCGCCATGGAGCGTGACCAGCTCGGGCTCCAGCACAGCGTGGCGGGCGACCTGGTCGGCCGGTTCTACGACGCCTTGCCCTACGAACTCACCGCGGCTCAGCGTCGGGCGATCGGCGAGATCGACACAGATCTCGGCGCCGCGCATCCGATGCACCGATTGCTGCAGGGCGATGTTGGCTCCGGCAAGACGGTGGTGGCCGTTGCGACCATGCTCGCCGCGGTTCAGGGCGGCCATCAGGCGGCGCTGATGGCGCCGACCGAGGTGCTCGCCGACCAGCACGCCACCGGCGTGCGAGCACTGCTCGACGGCGTGAGCGTCCCCGATCCGGGCAACCTGTTCGGTGATCGACCGCTGCGCGTCGAGCTCCTGACGAACCGGGTCACCGGTGCCGAGCGACGCGAGGTGCTCGCCGGGCTGGCCGATGGCTCGGTCGACATCGTCGTGGGCACCCACGCTCTCATCCAGGACGCCGTCGACTTCTCCAGTCTGGGCGTGGTCGTCGTCGACGAGCAGCACCGTTTCGGGGTCGAGCAGCGGGCAGCGCTCAGGGCGAAGACGGTCGGTGGAGCAGTTCCGGACATGTTGGTGATGACGGCCACGCCGATCCCGCGGACGGCGGCGATGACCGTCTATGGGGATCTCGACGTCAGTGTGCTCGACGAGCTACCTCCCGGGCGCACACCGATCGTCACCAAGTGGGCGGAGGGTCCACTCCTGGAGGCCGAGGTGTGGGCCGACATTCGCGCCGAGGTCGCCGACGGTCGCCAGGCCTACGTCGTGTGCCCGCTCATCGGTGAGAGCGAGAAGCTGGAGGTTGCGTCGGCCGAGGAGACGTTCGAGCGGTTGGCTTCGAACGAGCTGTCCGGTCTGCGGCTCGGACTTCTCCACGGCCGGCTCGCGGCGGCGGAGAAGGAAGCGACGATGGGCGCCTTCCGAGCTGGAGAACTCGACGTTCTGGTGGCCACCACCGTGATCGAGGTGGGAGTCGATGTCGCCAATGCGACCGTCATGGCGATTCTCGATGCCGACCGGTTCGGCATCGCCCAACTGCACCAGCTGCGAGGGCGTGTGGGGCGAGGCTCGCATGCGTCGACGTGTTGGCTCGTCACCCAACAGCCGCCCGACGGCGAGGTCGGCGCGCCGAACCCTCGCGTCGAGGCGCTGGTGGCGACCACCGACGGATTCGAGCTGGCCGAAGTCGATCTCGACCTACGCGGTGAGGGCACGCTGATGTCGACCGCTCAGAAGGGTCGCAGCGACCTGAAGCTGGCCTCGTTACGTCGCGACCGCAACCTGGTGGAGCTCGCTCGTGAGGTCGCATTCGACATCGTCGACGCCGATCCCGAACTTGCGGCGCACTCGGGTCTCGCCGACGAACTCGCCCTGCTGTTCAGCGAATCCGACGAGCAGTTCCTCACCAAGAGCTGATCGGCGGTTCGTCGCCGCGAGACATCTCCTCGTCGTCCTCGTCGGACATCACGATGTCCCAACGGTCCATGCAGTCCTCGCACCGGTACGCGACCACATCGCCAGGTTCCCAGATCCCGTCCTCGCGCGGATGGGTGAGCAGGAAGCAGCGACCCCCGCAGTCGATGCAGACGATTTGGGCTGTCGGAGTCAGCATCTACCCAGTCTGCCCGCTCGCAGGGTGCCGCGCATCTGCTCGTATCGTCGGAGCATGCGAGTCGTGGCGGGTGAACTGGGTGGGCGTCGTCTCGTGTCACCCGCTGGCATCTCGACGCGTCCGACCACCGACCGGGTCCGCGAGGCCGTGTTCAACTCGCTGGGCAGCGCCGGTGTCCTCGACGGTGCCCTCGTGGCCGACCTCTTCGCCGGGAGCGGGGCGATCGGCATCGAGGCGCTGTCGCGTGGTGCGGCCCGATGCGTTTTCGTCGAGCGCGATCGCAACGCACTGCGAGCGCTCGACGACAACCTCGACGCGCTCGGCTTGCGCGAGCGCTCGAAGGTGATCGTCGCCGATGCCCTGAGCGCGGCGGCGACGATCGACGCGGACATCGTGTTCGCCGATCCGCCCTACGACTTCGAGGATTGGGCCGGCCTGCTCGAACGGCTTCGCGCCGATCTCGTCATCGCTGAATCGGGATCGAGCATCGGGCCGATCGACGGCTGGGAGCTGACCCGCGAGAAGCGGTACGGACGCACGCGGGTGACGTTCCTCGAGCGACGCGTCGTTGCCGAGTCGTCACAGATGTAGGGTCTGCATCCCAATGAGCACCGGACCAACCCAACTGCGGGTGTTGTACCCGGGCAGCTTCGATCCGATCCATCTCGGCCACGTCGACATCATCGAACAGGCGCATGAACTCTTCGGATCGGTCGTCGTCGCGATTATGCACAACCTGGCCAAGCCGTCGGGTCTGTTCCCGGTCGTCGAACGAGTCGCCATGGCTGAGGCCGCGCTCGGCCATCTCGACGGTGTGAGCGTGGTGGCTCAAACCGGTCTCGCCGTGCAAGCCGCGTCGCGGGCCGATGTCGACTTCATCGTCAAAGGGTTGCGAACCCCCGGCGATTTCGAGATCGAGCAGCAGATGGCGCACAACAACTACGCAGTGACCGGCATCCGCACGGTGTATCTTCCCTGCCGCCCCGAGTACGGGTACATCAGCAGCCGCTTCGTGCGCGAGATCGCGAAGTACGGTGGATCCATCGAACATCTCGTCCCGGCACCCATTGCCGACGCACTCCGCCGCACCTTCGACGGCGACCAGAACTGAGCGAATCATGAGTTACGA